>CAYZJV010000077.1:0-11745 GCA_964478945.1 uncultured Spirochaetaceae bacterium
GAAATCTTAAATTCTTTGAAAGCACGCATCATCCCTTCCAGACGCTCTTTACCAGTACTGAGCCGCAAGGGTCCACTTACGATGCCAATCCGCTGGTGCCCATTCTTCAACAATTCTTTGGCCAAAGCATACCCACCATTCACATTATTTGAATCAACAATATCCCCAATAAAACCCTTCTCTGAAAGTTTACGATGAAGAAGTACTGTAGGTATGTTTTCGCTCAACTTTGCTATATACTTTTCATTCTCACCAGAACTGTTAAGAATCAGCCCATCTACTTTTTTCCCTACAAGCATATTTAGATAGGCCAATTCCCGATCACCCCTACCCTCGGTGCTTGCGACAATCAAATTGAAATTTCTCTCACTAATCCTATCTTCGATTGCCTTTGCGATAGTCATGAAGTATTTATTGGATATATCCGATACAATAAAACCAACAGAGAATGTAGAAGTCATCTTCAGGCTTCGAGCAACAGAGTTAGGAACATATCCTACAGCCTCTATCGCATCGTAAACCTTCCTTTCTATCTCAGGGCTAACATAATTAGTTTTATTGATCACTCGCGAAACTGTTGCTATCGAGACTCCAGCCAACCGCGCTACATCCCTGACCGTAACACGGTCCATACAAGTTCCTCCAATCGTTTTAACTTCGGAGATTATATCATACTATCTATCCGAGGTAGAGATATTCATATCAACTTACATTATTAGAGCTATCTTAGCATATATAGGTATCACGATCTGCTTTCCATGGAAGCCAATCTATCGTAAACACTAAAGAGAGATTGATTACCATTATTCCCTTCACCATGGGCTTGAGCTTCCATGTACATCGAAGTGGATAACATAGTGCCTGGAACAGGAACTTTCTTTTCAAAGGCGGAGTCAATTGCAATTTTTAAATCTTTTACTTGGAGGTCGATTTTAAAACCTGCGGAATTGTCCTTTGCAATAATCTTTTCACCCAAATTTTCCAACATCCAAGAATTTGCAGCGCCACCTCCGATTACTCCCCTAAGTACCTTCAGATCAAGCCCTTCTGCTTCGCCCAAAGCAAATGCTTCACATATCGCATGTATGTTCATCGCGCAAATAATCTGATTGCACATCTTGGCCGCTTGTCCCGATCCAATAGCTCCCAGATAGTTAATATTGGTACCCATCGCCTTGAGGATATTCATAATATCATCCAATTTCTCTTTCTCACCACCGACCATGATCGAGAGTGTTCCATTGATCGCTCCTACTTGCCCTCCGCTAACCGGAGCATCGAAAAAAGTCACGCCTCTCTCCGATAATAGCTTGTTAATCTCACGTGCAGCTTTCGGCGCACCAGTGGTCATGTCGATCCAAAAGGTTCCCTTCTTCAGCACATCCAGAACTCCATCCGTCCCAACCAAGACATCATATACCTGCGGAGAGTTCGGTAGCATCGTGATGATAACATCACTATTCTCCGCAATATCCTTCAATGATTTTGCTTCCGAAGCTCCACTATCAACCAGTTCTTGAATTGACGCGGGAATAAGATCATATACAGACAACGGAAATCCTGCATCAATCAAATTTTTCGCCATAGGCCGACCCATGATTCCAAGCCCGATGAATCCTATCTTCTTTTTCATCCAATCCTCCATAGATTCTTATTTGACCAAGAGTTTTTCAAGTTTGAAGACCAAACCGGATAATGCAAAAAGTGGTACTACTGAAAACACATAGATGAGTTTAATATTCAACGCAGGACTGAATTGAAACTGCCCATTGAATGCAAATTGTACACCCCACAACAAAATATAAATGAGCACCACATAAGTGAAAAATTCACAAATATAATGGAGTATTTTCCCAATTTTCCCATTCAACATATCAGTCAGGAATGTAATTGCAATATGTCCATCTGCTTTCTTAAACAATAACGCTGCGCCTGTGAATGTTGTTATGGGAAAACTATAACTAATTATATCGCTCAACGGGACAAAAGAGGTACGAAACACCACCCGCAACAGCACTTGCATGACAACAGCCACAACTAGAATCGCTAAAGAGAATATCAAGATGTACCTGTTGATGGATTCCAATACGCGAGAAATTTTTTCTGTAATAGATTTAATCCTTTTCATCTACTCCCCTCCTACACAACGAATGAAGGAAGAAATGTCACAATGCCAGGAAATATCCATATTACCAATGCAACCAACAACATCACGATGAGAAATGGAATCGTTTCGACAGCAACATCTTCCAATCTAACATCAGCCACCGAGCTCACTACAAATAGACATAACCCTAAGGGTGGTGTAAACAATCCTGCAGCAAGGACTATCATGAATATCAATGCGACCAGGATAGGATCTATGTTCATGGTGTTAATTATTGGTGCGAGGATAGGACCTATGAGCAATATGATTGTTGTGGTATCAAGAAACATTCCAAGAACCAACATTAGCAGTGCTCCCATTAGGACAAAAAGCCCTGGAGATTGGACATACTGACCTACCCAAAGCCCCAATGTCTGTGGAACCCGATTGATAGCCAGCAACCATGAGAACACTGTTGCACCACCAATAATAAACATCACAGAAGCACTCGTCAGACCTGCTTTCACCAGCACTCTTGGAAAATCCGAAAACTTGAATTCTTTATATATGAATTGAGTTACTATCCAGGAATATAACACTGCAATGATCGCTGATTCGGTCGCTGTGAAAATTCCAGTGAGAATTCCACCAATGATAATTACAGGAGCAACAAGCGCTATTATTCCATCTTTGTAAGTACGTTTCAGCGCAGCCAAGTCGATTTTTCTAGACCTTGGTTGGAATTTTCTTTTTATGCTTATTATAGTGGACACAATTATCAGACTTACTCCAACAAGAATACCAGGAAAAACCCCTCCAAGAAACATTTTTCCCAGCGAGATTCCAGAAACGAAACTCCATACAACAAAAGGTATGCTGGGAGGAATAATCATTCCTATGGGAGAAGAAGCCACTGTTACCGCACTTGCGAATTTTCTCGAATAGCCATGGGACTCCATTTCTGGAATCAAAACCGATCCAATTGCGGAAGTATCTGCTATTGCAGAACCTGAAATCCCACCAAAGAACATACTTGCAACGATATTGACAGTTGCCAAACCTCCAGGCATCCAGCCCACGAGAGCATCACTAAATGCGACCAATCTTTTGCTCAATCCTCCTTCAGACATTATGGTGCCTGCAAGAATAAAAAACGGGATTGCAGTCAAGAGCCAACTTACCGTACCGGCATAAAGTCTTTGCACCACAGAAAGTATATTGATGCCTTCAACCAGTATGCCTATAGCTGATGTTAAAATTAATGAAATTGCTACAGGTACACGAATAAGCATCAGTACCAACAATAGCCCGATCAGACCGAGCATATACATATCGAACACCTCCGATTCCAGTTCGAACAATAGTAGAGTGATGGCCAAGGCTTGGCCATCACCTTACAATTCAATCAATCATTCTTGAATCATATCTAAGCAAGTACTATTTTACATTCATGATTGCTTCAATCCAATATGCTCCCTTATCACCATATGCACGTTGAAGCCTCTCCAAACCTTTTTCAGCCAACACAGCGCTGAAAGCTTCCAGATCAATCTCTTCTGCAGGGATAATCGTCATCTTATCCTTGAGTTGTTCAAGCTGGGCCTTTTCTTCTTCCTGGGCTATCGCAGGATATTCCGCTGCAGTTTCCGAAGCCGCTTCAAGTACCTGACTTTGTTGTTCTGCTGAAAGCTTATTCCATGCACTGGTACTCATACTTACGATATGAGGAGATATGCCCCAGGGTACCAAAGAAAGATGGGATTGAACTTCATAGAAGCTCTGTCCAATTACGTGCCCCACTGGATTGTGCTGTGCTTCAACCGTTCCCTTCTCCAGAGCAATATATAATTCACTAAAGTCAAGAGGAATTGGAATCGCATCAACCGCTTCTGCCATCGCAGTGAAAGAAGGAACCTCAGGATTTCTCAATTTCAGACCGACCATATCAGATGGTTTTCGGATTGGTTTATTTGACGTGATATAACGGAACCCTCCATGTGGAACAATGAATAAAGGCCTTACACCGATCTCATCTTCAAATGCCTTTACCAGTTCTTCTCCAACCGAACCCGAGAAAGCATCGATGAAGTGCTGAATATCTCGATACAACATTGGTGTCTCAAACACACCGGCCCAAGGGACCAAGTGGGAAAAGGTTCCTGCAATCGCAATATCGATTGTTCCAGAACGAACCCCTTCCTGAAGTTGACTTTCCGCACCAAGTGTTCCCGAATCATGGATGGTTATCTGTACAGCCCCCCCTGTCTTTTCAGCGACCTTCTCCGCGAACATCTCAGCTGCAGTCTGCTGGGGACTCACAGGAGCTCCCACATGAGCCAGATTCAATTTCACCGTACCTGCCTCCTGCGTTCCAGCAGCCCAGAGCACACCACAAGAAATTGTGATCGCTATCAAGACTGTGACAATGATTCTCTTCATACTTCCCTCCTTACATGAACACTCTCATGTATACGTTTACTTAATTATGGAACACCATACTGGATATGTCAATAAATAAATTTCTATTTTTAAATACATATTATATATATAAAAATATAAACTTCTAAATAAATTTTACAAAATTAAAATACACCGTTTATGTATACGTTTACTTGACGAATAGAATATCCTGTCATAGAATATTGATTGAAAATCGTAAATAGGAAGGAGCCCAAGGTGACAATTATTGATCAAAAAGAAAGAGTAGAATGTACCATGATTGCTTTTCAAAGAGGAGAGTTGATCATTGAGGAACTCAAGAAGTTCCTTTCGGAGAGAAAGATTGACGCGGGTTTGATCACTTCAGGTATCGGGTCTCTGGATTATTGTAAAATTCACTATATTACTACAACTACATTGCCGCCCCATGACGAGTTTTTCACCATAGAAGGGCCATTGGAAATAGCATCACTTCAAGGATCGATTGCAGGTGGCGAACCACATCTTCACATTTCATTCTTCAATCAAGAAACCGGCAAATTCCACATTGGACACCTGGAGCCAGGTTCACGGTGTGCCTACAGAGTAGAATTGGGAATCATTGCTTTCCCTGATGTACGTACCAAACGAATCATAGATAAAACTACAGGTTTGACTGATGTTGTGGGAGAGAATTAATATGGACGATTATTACGAAAAAATCATAACGAATATTAAAACTGGAAAGTATTGGTTTACTTTATCAGGTAAGACTGCCGTTGTAGTGGGAGGAACGAAAGGACTCGGGCTTGCGATGGCTTTGGGTCTTGCAGGTGTTGGAGCGAAAGTATGCATTGCATCAAGAAATATCACCACGGAACTCCGGTCCGAACTTACCGATATGTTTGAATCAATACAAGCTAATTTCATGATAGAAGTCTTAGACGCCACATCTGAAACAGATGTCAACTCATTATTTAATAAAGTGGAGGAAACACTGGGAAGTTTGGACATCCTTATCAATAGTCAAGGAAGTGTCTATCTGGAACCTTCAATAAGCTTCTCTGTTGAACATTGGCAAGAAGTGATGGATATAAATATCAAATCGGTATTTATTTGTTGTAAGCATGCCGCTCCCCACATGATGAAACTAGGGAGAGGTAAGATTATAAATATTTCTTCCGTGCGAGGATTCCAAGGAAGAGCTCAAGATCTAGCTTATGCACCTAGCAAAGGCGCAGTAAATCAGCTCACCAGATCTCTTGCCATTGAATGGGGACCTCTTGGAATCAATGTTAATGGCTTGGCTCCAGTATTTACAAAAACAAAGATTTCCGAAGCTTTCCTAAAAGATAAATCAAAACTGGATTGGGTATTGGGAAGAATTCCAATGAAGCGACTTGGAGAACTTGAGGATATAATTGGACCAGCAATATTCCTATCTTCTACAGGATCGGATTTTGTGAATGGACATATACTTCCGGTTGATGGAGGTTGGTTGGCTGGATAGGGTATCTATTTTAGACCTCATAAGTAAGCAAGCATTTCGTAGCTGAATTTTTATCACTCCGTCCTTCTATAGGAGCTTTCGACTATATATGAACACGATCTAGTAGTATAATCCTTTTCCATGGAACGGGTTCAGCATCCGTTGTATAAGCGATTTCCTCCTTCCGAGAGTTGTTCATGCGAGATTTGCTCCTATTATTGCATGCGCCCCGGATGGCCACTTGTTCAGGAAGCGCGGATGTTGATCGAAGCGGGATTTTCCGATCGATTGATGGTTGAATTTTCTCCGGGCTACTCCTTCGGTATTCTCGCTCCCGCCTTCAAAGGAAATGAAGGCTACTATGCTTTGGCCAATCATGCGGGAAACGGCTGTACCTTTCTGGTGTCCAACGGGTGTGCGATCTTCGACAGATCCTTCAGACCGCTCGAATGTCGTTTCTGTCACCATGATCGAGTTGGCAAAGGCTCGGTCTGTCATCTCGCGTTGGCCCACGATTGGAATACCTCGAAAGGGAGACGGCTGGTACAGGGATGGCTCGAGACACACCATCTGCTCTACCCCAGATGAAGGTTGCCTCACTACAGTCGAAACACCATCAACAGATCTTCATCATGCTCCCCGAGCACTTGAAATCCAACTTTCCTGTAGAGCTCGGAGGCTCTGTTCCTTCTCTGTACAGAAAGCGAAACTTGGCCATACCCTTTGGAGGAAAGAAGTGTAAGTATCGCCTGGAGAAGTGAAGATCCAATCCCATCGTTGCGGAAGTGTTTGTCGACAGAGATCGACAATTCGGGGGTATGATCGTCTATGTAGCCGTAGCCTTTCCGGGAGCCGGCCCACACTCTGGTCCATACCGCTCCGACGATGCTTCTCTCATATTCAGCCACCACACAGATATCCCCCGGCTGTCCAAAGTGTTCCATATATACCGCGATGGAAGGGTCCTGTACTATGGATATCGGGAGCGGTTCTTCCCCCTCCTCCTGAAAGATCGCATCATAGAGGAATTTCTCAAGCAGAGGATATTCGTCTGGTCTCATTTCCCTGATCGAGCAACCTTCCAAAAAAGACCCGTCATTTTTGCCCATGGTGTTCATCGGTGATCTCTCCGGCAATATTCGTCTCGAACAGACTACAAACCGTTTCACGATCGCCATCATACCGGCTGAGCAGATAGGTGAGTTTCATGACCGATGCCTCCAATGTCATGTCCATGCATCCCAGTACTCCCAACCGTCGTACGATACGGGCACTTTCATAGATGTCCAGCGATACACGCCCATGGGTACATTGGGTGGCGATGGCGACTATCTTACCTTTTTCAATGGCTGACCCGATGAACCCCACCAAACCCGAATCCTTGCCTGTGGGCAGGTTTCCCGCTCCATAGGCAACGATGATAAACGCTTCGATATGTTCATTGTGCAACAGGAAGTCCAAATCGGTGTTTTGCAAGCCGGGAAACAGATGGATCACGAACACCGTTTCCCGTAATTTGCCGAACGGTTGGAATTCGTGCGTTTCCAAGGTGGGATTCCCCACTTGGTAGAGATTGAAGTTGATGTTCACTCCAGCTTCACCGAGAGTGGGGAAATTGGGGCTGTCGAAAGCTTCGAATTTCCAAGTGGAGACCTTGGTCGCCCTATTGCCCCGTAACAATTTGTTGCCGAAGAACACCGCTATCTCATTGAAGGAGCTGGCGGCGATTTCCACCGAATTGATGAGATTGCTCCTTGCATCGGTACGAATCTGCATAAAGGGACGTTGGGAACCGGTGAACACCACCGGCTTGCCGAGTCCAAGCAACATGAACGAAAGTGCGGAAGCAGAATAGGCCATCGTGTCGGTACCATGGATCACTACAAACCCATCGAATGCTTCGCGATTGTCGGCTATGGTCGAAGCAAGTAGATTGATATGTTCCAGCGTCAACTCGGCGCTATCCTGGATAAAGGGAACCACCACATCGATTTCGGCAAGTTGTTCCAATTCCGGCACCACCGACAAAAGATCGGCCTTGGAGATACGTTCATTGGGTTTCCAGACTCCTGCCTTCTCCATCATACCGAACGTTCCACCGGTATGGAGTATGAGTATCCGTTTCAGCATGCATCCCTCCCCTATCCGCGATTTTTCTTTACCTCTCGTACATCACCCGTATACTATAGCAAACAATGATTCGGGAGGAGAAGCATGAAACCACGCCAGCGGGTGTTGACCGCATGTGCACATAAGGAACCAGACAGGATACCACTTTGGTGCGGGGCAAGCCCCGAATTCCTTGCGAAGGCCATGAAACATACCGAATTGTCTACCGAAGAGGAGTTTCTCCAACTCATCGGTGATGATTTCAGGAGGGTCCATTCGGTCTACAGGGGACCAGAGATCATTCTTGAGAACGGGGCGACCTGGTGCAGTCCCTTCGGTGTGCAGAGACATGGATTCGGTTATGGACAACCGACCTCCCATCCTCTGGCAAGTGCCGAAACCATCAAGGAAATCGAAGCGTATCCCTGGCCTTCCCCCGATTGGGCCGATATCACGAGCATAGGGGAACAGGCCAAACAGTGGAACGGAGAATACGCGATACTTGGTGGAGAGTGGTCCCCATTCTGGCACGATGCCATCGATTTGCTGGGCCATGAGAACCTCTACTACCAGATGTACGATCATCCTGCGATGGTGGAGGCTTTGTTCGAAAAGATCACCGACTACTATTTCGAAGTCTCTCGCCGTACCTTTGCACAATTTCCCGATGTAATCGATATCTTCTTCATCGGCAATGATCTCGGTTCCCAAATCGGGCCCTTGCTTGGAGTGGAACTGTTCAACCGTTTCCTCGCTCCATCGTTGAAACGGTTGATCGATCTTGGCCATTCCTATGGAAAACCGGTGATGATGCACTGCTGTGGTGGATTCAGACCACTCATTCCTCCAATGATCGATCTTGGACTCGATGGTCTGCAGGCTCTGCAACCCGATTGTGTGGGAATGGAAACCGAAGGACTCAAACGTGATTTCGGCAATGATCTTGTGCTCAACGGAGCGGTGGATTCCCACAATGTGCTTATCTCAGGTCCCTCAACCCAATTCGTACATGAAGAGACGTTGAAAGTGCTCGACATCATGAGTCCGGGAGGTGGATACATATGCTCGGCAAGCCACGACTACCTTCTCGAAGAGACTCCTGTGGAGAATGTCCTGCAGATGTTTGCTACCTGCAGGGAGTACAAGGTGTGAACCGATCGCTTTATTGACACTATCCGAATCTTTTGTCACCATAAGCCATGGTACAAATCCAAGACTTTTTGGATGATCCCGAAACACTGAAAGAACGCATACATCCCCTACAATGTATCGATTGCTCGGTGATGCCCTATCGTGAAGCTCTTGATCTACAGCTCGAACTCAATGGGTTGGTGGCTTCAAAAAGATTTCCCTCGGTGATGCTGTTGGTTGAACATCCACCTGTCATCACACTCGGAATACACAGGAATCACAATCAATTGATCCAATCGGAGGATCAACTGGCCGCAATGGGTATAGAAGTGGTTCAAATCCGACGGGGAGGAGGTACCACCGCACACAATCCTGGACAGTTGGTCATCTACCCCATTGTGAATCTGGATGAATTTGGCTTCCATGTGGCTCCATTTGTCCACTACCTCGAACATATCGCGATGGAAGTACTGGCCAAAACGAACATACATGCGACGAGAAGAAATCGCTATCCTGGACTATGGTTCGGAGAAAGGAAGATTGCATCAATAGGTATCCAGATAGCCAGGAGAACCAGCATGCATGGGATTGCGATCAACCTTTACAATGATCTCGGCATCTTCGATTGCATTGTACCCTGTGGAATCGATGGAGTGGAAATGACCAGCGTGGAAAAGGAGGGGGGCCTTATCCTTCCGATGCAACAGTTGAAGGATGTAGTCCAATCGAGTTGCCTCTCCCTTCTCACAGGGTATGGTGGCAGGAAGGAGGCGGATCGATGACAACCGAACATATTCCCTTCCCTCCTTGGATTCGAAAAGGGCTGTCCACAGGGAAGCAGTATCACAAGACCGAGGGATTGTTGAAAAGGATGGAAATCGACACCATCTGTACACAGGCCAATTGTCCCAACCAGAGGGAATGCTGGGCTAAGGGAACCGCAACCGTTCTGATACTCGGGACTGTGTGCACGAGGAACTGTCCCTTCTGCTCGGTTGCGCATGGAACACCAGCTCCCCCCGATAGTGGAGAACCAATGAGAATCGCCACTCTCTCCAAGGAACTCGGCTTGCGCTATTTGGTAATCACCAGTGTTGACAGGGATGACCTTCCCGATGGCGGGGCTTCCCAGTTCAGGGATGTGGTGAGCGAATGTAGAAAAATGAATCCATCGATGCGCTTCGAACTGTTGGTTCCGGATTTCAAAGGAGTTCAGGAGAAAGCGCTTGATCTGCTCGATCCAATCCAACCCTTCGTATTCGGCCACAATGTGGAGACGGTAGCAGAACTGTATCCCACAGCCCGTCCAGGAGGAGACTACAAAAGATCCTTGCGACTGCTCTCAATGGCAAGAAGGCGCTGGCCAGATCTTCCCATCAAATCATCGGTTATGCTCGGACTGGGAGAGACTGAAGAGCAAGTGCGACGGGTACTCGGGGACCTGAGGGAAAACGGATGCAACCGACTCTGTATGGGACAATATCTCAAGCCAACCAAGCAATCCCTCCCGGTCAAAAATTTCATTCATCCCGATGAGTTCGCCAAGTGGGGAGAAGAAGCAAAAGCCATGGGATTCGATTGGGTCCTTTCCGAACCTTTCGCCCGCAGCAGTTACCACGCCGAGGATCCGTACATAATGTAACCTAGTCGGCGGATATTGGTGATTGATACTTTCCCACACTCCATGGATTAACCAATGATTTTGTCTCATAGTCCACGGATCCTGTGGTAATCGAATTATCCAAAAATCCTTCGATTTCCCAAATTATCGTGCTATACTCTTGTACCGGAGGAACATATGAACATCCTAATTATCTATGATTCCGTATTCGGAAACACCGAGCGTGTGGCATTGGCCATGCAGAAGTCGCTCGGAGAGACCCATTCGGTATCGGCAATCCGGCCTGATGCCTTTTCGATGAAGATGCTCGAAGAACTCGACGTACTGGTGGTAGGCAGTCCTACACGGGCGTTCAGACCAACCAAGCCGATCGTCGATCTGTTGAAGGGCTTGCCTTCCGACGCATTGGCCCAAGGCATCCATACTGCGGCATTCGACACTCGAAGTGCCCTTGAAAAAATTGACTCCAAGATCCTGAAGTTCATGGTCTCCGTGATGGGATATGCGTCACCGAAAATCGACAAATTGCTTACCAGACATGGCGGTACTCAGTTGGCGAATCCCTCCGGCTTCCTCGTAGACGACTCCGAAGGACCTCTGCACGAGGGGGAACTCGAACGGGCGGGCACCTGGATCAAGGAACTGCTCGAGAAGATGCCCAAGGCTTAAACTATATTCCTTTTCCACAGACTTCTCTTTATCAATGGTACGGTACGCAGTTGTAACCTTACCGGTTGCCATTTTGTCTACTTAATATAGAGCCTTTATTAGTCATAACATCGGCTCAAAGCCGTGATTGTGATATGAACCGAACTTCAGCCGGAAATTAATCCGGCTGAAAAAGTCTTTATTAGGAGGACTGTTTCATGAAAAGACGTGTAAAGAATATAG
>CAYZJV010000078.1:0-11489 GCA_964478945.1 uncultured Spirochaetaceae bacterium
AGAAAAAGGGGCCGGTTGAAAAGATCGCCTTGCAGTGCACCGAGTGCAAGCAGAAGAATTATACCACAGAGAAGAATCGGCGGAATACTCCGGGAAAGCTTGAGTTGAACAAGTACTGCCCGTTTGAGCGCAAGCATACCCTTCATCGCGAGACGAAGATTAAATAGCCTTCCGAGGCGTTCCGGGTGGTGAACAGGTCAGTAGCTCCAATGGCTAGAGCGCTGGTCTCCAAAACCAGATGTTGTAGGTTCGAGTCCTACCTGACCTGTCCGCTTCCCGTGCAAGGAGTTGGTTGATGAAGAAGTTGATTCGTTATTTCAAGGAATCTTATTTGGAGCTGAAGAAGGTTGTGTGGCCTACCCGTGAAGAGGTGGGAACCTCAACCAAAGTCGTGTTGATTTCCACTGCGATTTTTGCCTTGGTCCTCGGCTTGGTCGATTTCCTGCTCGTACAGGGTGTCGACTTGTTATTCTAGGGAGAGGTCATGGCTAAAGGCTGGTATGTAGTCCACACGTATTCGGGATACGAGAACAAGATTGAAAAGACCATTCGTAAGATCATGGAAAGCGACCCGCAATTCAGCGAGGTCGTTTCCGATGTGAAGGTTCCCACCGAAGAGGTCGTTGAGGTGAAGGATGGGGTCAAGAAGACCGTAAAGAGAAAGATCCTTCCCAGCTACATTCTTGTGCAGATGGAGCTTCCCGAATACCAGTGGGAGTATTTCTGTTCCCAGATCAAGCGTATCCAAGGTGTGACCGGATTCGTCGGGTCGCTCGATGGCCGTAAGCCGATCCCCCTTTCCAGTGAGGAATTGAAGGGTATCCTTCAGAAGACCGGGGAGATCAAGACCGAGAAGGTGTTGCGACCCAAGCAGAGCTTCAGCCAAGGTGAGCATGTCAAGATCATTGAGGGACCTTTCGAGTCCTTCACCGGTACTATTGAGGATGTGAACCTTGAGAAGGGAAAATTGCGTGTATTGGTCGGCATCTTCGGAAGGTCCACTCCCGTGGAAGTCGATTTTCTGCAGGTGGAGAAGATCTGAATCTTTTCACCTGTAAGTTTTTTTCACATTCTCCCCATCGGATTTTACCGATAGGTGGGAGCCTCTTCGTTGAAGGGGCGTCAATACCAGCGCGGGGCTTATGGCTACCGTGTAAGGAGACAGATTATGGCTAAGAAAAAGGTAACTGCCGTTATCAAACTGCAGTGCCCGGCCCAAAAGGCCACGCCCGCACCCCCCATCGGACCCGCATTGGGCCCCCATGGTGTAAGTGCGCCCCAGTTTGTCCAGCAGTTCAATGACAAGACAAAGAACTTTGAAGCTGGACTCATCATCCCTGTGGTCATCACCGTCTACGCTGACCGTTCCTTTACCTTTATCCTGAAGACACCGCCGGCCGCGGTTCTCATCAAGAAGGCATGTGGCATCGCCAGTGGTTCGGGAGTCCCCCACACCCAGAAGGTCGCAAAGTTGACTCAAGCGCAACTTACCGAAATCGCCACCACAAAACTTCCCGACCTCAATGCGAATGACATCGAGGCCGCCAAGAAGATCATTGCCGGTACTGCGAGAAGCATGGGTGTCGAAGTGGAGGCGAAGAAATGAAGCACGGTAAAAAGTATAGAGAGGCATTGAATCAGGTCGACAGGACCAAGCAGTACTCTTTCATCGACGCTGCCGCGTTGGTGAAGAAGGTTGCGTTCGCGAAATTCGACGAAACTGTCGAGCTTTCCTTGAACCTGTCGTTGAAGAAGAGCCAGTCGGTCCGTGATACCGTGGTGCTTCCCCACCAATTTGCCGCTGAGAAGCGCGTATTGGTCTTCGCGAAGGGAGACAAGGCCCAAGAGGCGTTGGATGCCGGTGCGACCTATGTCGGTGATGCCGATTTGGTTGAGAAGATCAGGGGTGGTTGGATGGATTTCGATGTGGCCGTGGCCACTCCCGACATGATGAAGGATGTTGGTCGTCTTGGTCCGATCCTCGGAAGAAGAGGCCTCATGCCCAATCCGAAGACACAGACTGTGACCTTCGATATCAAGGGAGCCCTTGCCGAATTGAAGCAAGGACGTGTCGAGTTCCGTTCCGACAAGACTGGTGTCGTTCACTTGGCCATCGGTAAGGTGTCGATGGATGCCGACAAGATTGCCGAGAACGCGCGTGTCGTGTTGGGCGAGGTCTTGCGAAGGAAGCCCAGCGATGCGAAGGGCGATTTCCTCAAGAGCGTCGCACTGAGTTCCACCATGGGCCCCGGCGTCATGGTCGATGTGAAAGAGAACTAGGAGGATTGGAAATGGCAGAGTATCAGACACGAAAAGCCCAATATAAGGTGGACGCGGTCAAGGAGATGACTTCCGAGTTTTCCCAGTACGATGGGTTCATCTTCACCGACTACCGGGGAATGACGGTTGAGCAGATCACCGCGCTTCGCAATCAACTGCGGGCGAAGGAATCGGCCTATAGGGTTGTGAAGAACCGTTTTGCCAAGATCGTGATGAGCGATCTGAAGCATGAGGGAACCAACGATAATTTGGTTGGACCGACCGCGGTTGCACTCACCAGTGGTGAGGATGCTTCCAGTGCGGCATCGAAGATCCTTTTTGATTTTGTGAAGAGTTCTCCTTTGCAGGTCAAGGGTGCGTACATCGATGGAAAGCTGTTCAACAAGGAAGAGATCGAGGCATACAGCAAGTTGCCTACAAGGTTGGAATTGATCGCATCCCTGATGGGAACGATGAAGGCTCCGCTTTCGAAACTTGCCCGTACTTTGCAAGCGATTGTCGATGCAAAGGAAGGAACCGCAGAAAATTAATACGGTATTAGTCTTCACGTTCACGTAGACCTGCTATTACCGTAACATAACACAAGGAGAAGATAATATGGCTACTAAAGAAGAAATCTTGGAAGCAATCGCGAACATGACTGTGATGGAGATCTCTGATCTCATCAAGATGATGGAAGAGAAGTTCGATGTCACCGCTGCGGCTCCTGTCGCTGTCGCCGGTGCGGTCGCTGGTGCCCCGGCCGAGGAAGTTGAGGAGCAGACCGAATTCGACATCGTGCTCAAGGGTGTGGCCGATGGCAAGACCATTCCTGTCATCAAGGAAGTCCGCGCCATCACCGGTCTCGGTCTCAAGGAGGCCAAGGACCTCGTTACCGCTGGCGGAACAATCAAGGAAGCCGTCTCCAAGGAAGATGCGAAGAGCATCAAGGAGAAGCTCGAAGCTGCAGGCGCCACTATTGAAGTCAAGTAACTCGATTTTTTTCATGTATACACAGGCGAAAGCCTGAAGGGGCCAGCCACCGGGTGAATCCGGTGGCCGGTCGTGTCTACTACATTCCGATGTGTGGGTCCTCGGACTCCTGTCCGAATCTTCCGCAACACAGACCTCCGGAGGGTAACAATGGTTGCCAAAGGCAATTCTATTACGAGAAAATTCATCGGAACCCATAGTCAAGAAGTGTGTGAGCTGCCGAATCTTGTCGGTATCCAGCTCGACTCCTATGAACGGTTCCTCCAACTCGATCGATTGAAGAATTCAACCGAACCCGATCTGAACTACGGTTTGGAGCAGGTGTTCCAGTCCACTTTTCCGATCGAGAGTCAGAATGGTGAGATGTGCCTGCATTATCATGGGTACACGATAGATTACGACAACATAAAATTCTCCGAGATCGAATGCAAGCGGAAGGGAAGAACCTATTCCGTACCCATCAAGGCCACCATCAGTCTCGAGCTCACCGGAACAGGAGAGCTCCGTCAACGTGAGATCTTCTTCGGTGACATTCCGTTGATGACCGAACGCGGCACCTTCATTATCAATGGTGCGGAACGCGTTGTGGTAAGTCAGATCCACCGATCCCCCGGTGTGATCTTTTCCAATGACAAAGGGGTCTACTCTTCCCGTATCATCCCCTATAGGGGTTCTTGGCTTGAATTTGAGATCGATGATAAGAAGAAGGATCTCATTTATGCCAAGATAGACCGTAAGAAACGCATTCTGGGAACATTGTTCCTCCGTGCGATCGGTCTCGATTCACGTGAAAAGATCGTGGCGCATTTCTATAAGTCGAAAACCATCGAGTTGGCCAAGGATGCCCAGGAGAACAACGAACTGGTCGGTGCGATTGCATTCAACGACATCTATTCCAAAAAAGGTGGCAAATCGGCCAAGAAGTTGCTTCGTGCCGGAGATGAGTTGTCTCCCACCTATATTGAAGCCTTGGTCGCGGATGGACAGACTTCCATCGATATCATCGACGAGGACCATCCTGAATCGCTCCACTCCCGCATGATCATCAATTGTTTCGAGGTGGAGGATGCCAAGTATACCCAGGAAGGATATGACGAGCCTTTGAAGGAGGATGTGCTTTCTCCGATCTATGCCGTGCTCCAACCTGGTGAGATGATTGCCATCGAGCGAGCGGAAAAGGATCTCCCCGATATGTTCTTCTCCAGCAGAAGGTATGATCTGGGCAGTGTTGGACGCTACAAGTTCAATAAGAAGTTCGGTACCGAAGAGGATGTCGATGATGAAGAGGCGAGTACCGAGCTCACTGTGCTCGTTCCCCAGGACATCGTGAATACGATGGGCTTCCTCATCAAGGTCTATATCGGTGAGGAGAATGTCGACGATATCGACCACCTTGGAAACCGTCGTGTGCGTTCGGTGGGAGAGTTGCTCCAGAACCAGTTGAGTGCGGCCTTTGCAAGAATGGAACGAATCGCACGTGAGAGGATGAACCTGGAAAGCAATCAGGTGAAACCCCAGGACCTCGTCTCCATCAAGCCTGTGGTCGCCGCGATAAAGGAATTTTTCGGTTCAAGCCAGTTGAGCCAGTTCATGGACCAGGTCAATCCGCTTGCCGAATTGACCCACAAGCGTCGTTTGAATGCATTGGGTCCCGGTGGTCTTTCCCGTGATAGGGCCTCTTTCGAGGTTCGTGATGTACACTACACCCACTATGGTCGCATGTGTCCCATCGAAACACCTGAAGGTCCGAACATCGGTCTTATCGTATCTTTGGCGAACTATACCAGAGTGAACAAACATGGGTTCCTGGAAAGTCCCTACCGCAAGGTGATCGATGGCAAGGTCTCCAAAACCTATCGGTATCTCGACGCGAATGATGAGGAGAAGTTCTTCATCGCACAGGCGAATTCTCCGATCGAAGAAGATGGAACGTTCCTCGAGGACGACATTCCGGTGCGCCGAAGCGGTGATTACACCACACGTCCGGCAACCGATGTGAAGTATATGGATGTGTCGCCGATGCAGGTCATCAGTGTGGCCGCTTCGTTGATTCCTTTCCTGGAGCATGATGACGCCAACCGTGCCTTGATGGGATCGAACATGCAACGTCAGGCAGTTCCCTTGTTGTTTCCTGAAGCTCCTTTCGTAGGTACCGGGATGGAAGCCAAGACTGCCTATGATTCCGGTGTGCTCATCAAGTCGAGGCGGGCTGGTACGGTGAAGTATGTTTCTTCCACCCGTATCGATATCGCTCCGGATGTCGCACAGATCGAAGGTGAGGTCGATTCCTATGTGGTGCAGAAGTTCGAACGCACCAACCAGGACACTTGTTTCAATCAAAAGCCGATCGTTATGGTCGGACAACATGTCGATGCCGGCGCCGTCCTTGCCGATGGACCGGCCACCGATCGTGGTGAGTTGGCTTTGGGACGCAATATTCTTGTGGGATTCGTTCCTTGGAACGGTTACAACTACGAGGATGCCGTGCTGATCTCCGAACGTGTGGTGAAGGAGGATATCTATACTTCGATCCATATCAAGGAGTTCTCCACCGATATCCGGGAAACCAAGCTTGGTCCAGAGAAATTGACCCGCGATATTCCCAACACGAGTGAGAAGAATCTCGAACAGTTGGATGAAGATGGAATCGTTCGTATCGGTTCGGTTGTCCGTTCCGGCAACATCCTTGTCGGTAAGGTCACTCCGAAATCGGAATCGGACACTACTCCCGAATTCAAGTTGTTGAACTCGATCTTCGGAGAGAAGGCCAAAGAGGTTCGCGACACCTCACTCAAGGTTCCCCATGGAACCGAGGGCACGGTCATCGATATCCAGAGGTTGAAGAGAAGTGAGGGTGATGAGCTTCCTCCCGGAGTGGATGAGATGGTCAAGGTGTTGATCGCCACCAAGAGAAAGCTTCGTCAGGGCGACAAGATGGCAGGCAGACACGGAAACAAGGGTGTTGTTGCCAGAGTGCTCCCCGAAGAGGATATGCCTTACATGGCGGACGGAACTCCATTGGATGTATGTTTGAATCCGTTGGGTGTTCCCTCGCGAATGAATATCGGTCAGCTGATGGAGACCCAACTCGGTTGGGCAGCACATGAGCTCGACCAATGGTTCTCTTCTCCTGTGTTCCAGTCGGCTTCGGTTGAGGAACTTGAGGCGAAGATGAAGGAGGCGAATCTTCCGCTTACGTCGAAGACGACCCTCCATGATGGAAGAACCGGAGTACCGTTTGTGAATCCGGTGTTCTGTGGATATATCTACTACTTGAAGCTCCACCACTTGGTGGACGACAAGATGCACGCCCGTTCGACAGGACCCTACTCGCTGGTAACCCAGCAGCCGTTGGGAGGAAAAGCCCAATTCGGTGGTCAGAGGCTTGGAGAAATGGAGGTTTGGGCACTCGAGGCGTATGGAGCCGCCAATACCTTGCAGGAGTTGCTCACCATCAAGTCGGACGATATGAATGGAAGGGTGAAGATCTATGAAAGCATCGTGAAGGGAGAACCCGCCACGAATGCCGGTATGCCGGAAGCTTTCAATGTACTCGTCCAAGAGGTTCGTGGTTTGGCGCTCGACATGTCGGTGTATGATTCGAAGGGGCGGCAGGTTCCGCTTACCGAACGCGACGAAGAGCTTATCAATAAGCGAAACTCGATTAACTAAGCAGGAGATTTCGGATGAAGGAAATTCAGGATTTCGACAGCATCATGATAAAGTTGGCCAGCCCTGAGCAGATCAAGGCGTGGTCATACGGTGAGGTCAAGAAGCCGGAGACAATCAATTACCGGACTCTGCGTCCGGAGCGTGACGGACTCTTCTGCGAGAAGATCTTCGGTACGACCAAAGAGTGGGAATGTTACTGCGGTAAGTTCAAGTCGATCCGCTACAAGGGAGTGATATGCGACCGTTGTGGAGTCGAAGTCACGCACTTCAAGGTTCGTCGTGAGAGGATGGGTCATATCGATCTTGCCTCCCCAGTGTCCCACATCTGGTACTATCGTTCGGTCCCTTCGAGGATGAGCCTCTTGCTCGATATCCCGCGTGCCGCATTGCAATCGATCCTCTACTACGAGAAGTATGTGGTCATCAATGCGGGCGAGACCGAACTCAACTACAAACAATTGCTCACTGAAGACGAATACTATCAGGCAAGGGAACAATACGGAGAGTCCTTCCAGGCGATGATGGGTGCCGAAGCGGTGAAGATTCTTTTGGAGAATCTCGATCTGGAGTTGCTCTCATCCGAATTGCGCGAACAAATGGTCGCAAAGGGAGAGAAGGCCGACAAGCGCCTATTGAAGCGGATCGAGGTCGTCGAGAATTTCCGTGACAGCGGGAACAAACCCGAATGGATGATTCTCACCGTGATCCCCGTGATTCCACCCGAGCTGCGTCCCATGGTGCAGCTCGATGGCGGTCGTTTCGCCACCAGTGATCTCAACGATCTCTACAGAAGGGTGATCAACAGGAACAACCGCCTCACCAGACTCATGTCCCTTCATGCTCCCGATATCATCATCCGGAATGAGAAGCGGATGTTGCAGGAGGCTGTCGATGCATTGTTCGACAACTCCAAGAAGAAGCGTGTGGTGAAAGGTGCCTCCAACAGGCCTCTCAAGTCGTTGTCCGATATGCTCAAGGGTAAGCAGGGTCGTTTTAGACAGAACCTCTTGGGTAAACGTGTCGACTATAGCGGTCGTTCCGTTATCGTGGTCGGTCCCGAGTTGCGGCTCCACCAGTGTGGATTGCCTTCCAAGATGGCGCTTGAACTGTACAAGCCCTTCATAATGAAGAAGTTGGTACAGAAGGGGATCGTATACAACATCAAGAAGGCCAAGACCCTGGTCGAACAGGAGACTCCCGAAGTTTGGGCGATTCTCGACGATGTGGTGAAGGAGCATCCGGTGTTGCTGAACCGCGCGCCGACACTCCACCGGTTGGGAATCCAGGCGTTCGAGCCGGTTCTTGTCGATGGCAAGGCCATCAAGTTGCACCCGTTGGTATGTCATGCCTACAACGCCGACTTCGATGGTGACCAGATGGCTGTCCACGTGCCGTTGACCCAAGCTGCCCAAATAGAATGTTGGACATTGATGCTCTCTGCGAACAATTTGCTTGACCCCGCCAATGGAAAGCCGATCGTATTCCCTTCCCAGGATATGGTGTTGGGTATCAACTATCTGACAAGGGAGATGGTCGGTGCGAAGGGAACGGGCAAGTATTACGATAATATTTCGGAACTTATCCTGGCCCTCGATTCCGGAGCGCTCTCCTACAATGCGATGATCAAGTATCGTCTCATTGATGGTGAGGTTGTGGAGACCACCCCCGGTCGGGTGTTGTTCAATGTGGAGATGCCTCCTGAGATTCCTTACCAGAACGTGTGTTTCGGTGACAAGGAGTTGAAGCGTTTGGTCGGTGAGGTCATCCAGAATCAGAAGACTTCGGTTGCGGTGAAGATGCTCGACTCCATCAAGGACATCGGGTTCAAGTATGCTACCTTGTTTGGTGCGACCATTGGTTTGTCCGATATGATCGTTCCGGATGCGAAAGCGGAGTTGGTTGCTGCCGCCGAACAGAGGCAGACCGAAATCAGGGAGCAGTATCGACAGGGACACATCACCCAGGATGAGCGGTACAACCGTGTGATTGAGGTGTGGAGCAAAACCACCGAAGACATTTCCACTTCACTGATGAACGAATTGAAGACGAGTCAGAATGGATTCAACCCCCTGTATCTCATGGCAGATTCTGGTGCGAGGGGATCCAAGACCCAGATCCGTCAGCTTGGTGGTATGCGCGGTCTCATGGCGAAGCCTTCTGGTGACATCATCGAGTTCCCCATTCGTTCGAACTTCAAGGAAGGTCTCTCGATCATCGAGTTCTTCATCTCCACCAACGGTGCGAGAAAGGGACTTGCCGATACCGCGTTGAAGACCGCTGAAGCAGGTTATCTCACCAGACGTTTGGTCGATATCGCCCAGGATGTAGTGATCAATGAAGACGATTGCGGAACCATCAACGGTATCGAAAGAACCGCCATGAAGGATGGTGATGAGATCGTTGAAGCACTTTCCGATCGTATTGTCGGACGTTACACCTTGGAGAAGGTCAAGCATCCGATCACCGGGGAGTTGATTCTCGATGTGAACGAGGAGATCACCGCTGTCAAGGCGAAGGAGATTGAAGAGGCCGGCATCGAATCGGTGCTCATCCGAACCGTGCTCACTTGTGAAGCCCGTCATGGGGTCTGCCGCAAATGTTATGGTAGGAACCTCGCAACCAACCGTCCTGTCGATATTGGTGAGGCTGTGGGAATCATCGCCGCACAGTCGATCGGTCAGCCGGGTACCCAGCTCACCATGAGAACCTTCCACATCGGTGGAACGGCTACCAGTGGAACTGAGGAGAACCGTGTTGTATTCAACTATCCCATTATCGTGAACAGCATAAGTGGAACCTTGATCGAAGCGTATGACGGTTCCAAACTATTCACCAGAAAAGGCTTCATCTTCTATTCACGGGTCCATGCCGAATATTCTGTAGGGAAGGACAAGCTGTTGTTGGCTGATGGAGACAAGGTGGTGATTGGATCCGAGTTGCTGGAATCCCACGATGGTCGAAAGATGGTATCCGACCATATGGGAATCGCCAGGATCATCGGCAATACACTCTATGTGGTCACTCCCGAGCAGAGAATGGATGTGAGGAATGGATCGGAGCTCAAGGTGGAAATCGGTTCGTATGTACCCGAAAATGCCACAGTCGTTGTCTTCGACCCCTTCAGCGAACCCATCATCGCCGAGTATGAAGGTAAGGTCGAGTTCATCGATATCAAATTGGGGACAACCCTCAAGGAAGAGGTCAATGTCGAGACCGGTAGTATCGAGAAAAAGATCACCGATCATATCAGCGAGACCTTGCAGCCCCGCATTTCTATCATCGGAAAGGATAAGGAGACCTTGGCGACCTACTTCCTGCCTGCCGCATCCTATTTGAATGTGGAGAATGGCGCGGAAGTGAGAAAGGGTCGTGTGTTGGCGAAGTTGCTCAAGGAAAGCGTCAAGACGAAGGATATCACCGGAGGTCTTCCGAGAGTCGGAGAGCTGTTCGAGGCGAGAAGGCCGAAGAATCCCGCCGTGTTGGCTCAGGTCGATGGTGTGGCTCGTTTCGGTTCTGTGGTCAAGGGCAAGCGTATCGTAGTGATCGAAGATGACTATGGAATGGAGTACAAGCACCAGATTCCGATGAGCAAACACCTGTTGGTGAGGGATGGCGACCGTGTCGAAGCTGCCGAGCGATTGTGTGATGGACCGATTGATCCACACGATATCCTGGAGATCCTTGGAGAGAACGCCTTGCAGTCGTTCCTTCTCGACGAAGTTCAGGAAGTGTATCGCTTGCAGGGTGTTGATATCAATGACAAACACCTTGGTGTGGTTGTCCGTCAGATGTTGCGCAAAGTCGAGGTCATTCGTGTCGGAGATACGAACTTCATCCATGGACAACAGGTCGACAAATACCGTTTCCATGAGGAGAATGCACGTGTGATCGCCGAAGGTGGACAGCCCGCCGATGCCCGTCCGATGCTTCTGGGAATCACCAGGGCTTCGTTGAGCATCGACTCGTTCATCAGCGCCGCATCGTTCCAGGAGACCACCAAGGTCTTGACAAATGCTGCGATAGCTGGTAGTAGAGACGTGTTGCGCGGACTCAAGGAGAATGTGATCATCGGTCATCTCATTCCTGCCGGTACCGGTATGAAGCGGTATCGCAACATCAGGGTGAAGGAAGACAATCCGATCGACCTTGGGGAAAAGGTGCAGTCGCTCATCGGTTCACGCCGTATGGGGATGTTCGGGGACGATGAAGATTTCGACTCGGACGATTTGGACGAAATGATATCCGAAGGTGAAACCTCCGAAGACGATGGTGATGAGGAATAACAGTCATCACCTCGTACGAATGAACGATAGGTTTTGCATGCTGACTTTGGAGATGAGCATACATAAGGGATGGTCTTTGGCTGTCCCGCCCGGTTCGCCCTCTTGGGGCGACCGTCAAGAAGAAAAAGGGAGAGTATCGAAAGATGCCAACTATTAACCAATTGATACGTAAGGGTCGGTCGACGAATGCCAACAAGACGAAGTCTCCCGCATTGCAGGGCTGTCCCCAGAAGCGTGGCGTATGCACGAGAGTGATGACCGTCACACCGAAGAAGCCGAACT
>CAYZJV010000079.1:0-9922 GCA_964478945.1 uncultured Spirochaetaceae bacterium
ATAAATCATCCTTGACGGTTACAGAGGTTCATGCTATCTTCATCTATAATCTCTCAGTGAGATAATTCTTACCAATATCAGGAAAAAACATGCAATTATTCGATTCTCACGCCCATATAGGCCTGATACATGAAGACCAGATGGAGCAGTTGCTCATCATTCAACTCGCGAAACGCAAATCGGTTTCCCATATCGTAAGCATTTGCAACAGCCTACATGATTTCGAACAAGTATATGAGAATCTCCGCACAGCCAATGGAGTATACCATGCGGTGGGAGTATCTCCATCGGAAGTTACGAACCCAGGTATGAACTGGGAACACAAGTTGCAGACATTCGCAAAATTCGAGAGGGTTGTTGCGATCGGTGAGATCGGTCTCGACTACTATCGCAATTTCGGTGACAAGAACTCCCAAGTGGAGTTGTTCATCCGCCAGCTGGATATTGCACGCAGCCTACAGATGCCTGTAATCATCCATAATCGAGAGGCCGGACGGGATATTCTTGATATCCTCAAGACACGTTTGGGGGAAAAGGGTGGTATCTTCCATTGTTATTCCGAAGATTGGCTCTATGCCATGGAGGCTTTGGATCTTCCCATGTATTTCTCTTTCGCAGGCAACATCACGTATAAGAATGTAAGGCATCTTCATGAAACGATAGCCAATCTTCCGCTCGATAGGATTCTCATCGAATCCGAGAGCCCATTCATGGTTCCATCCGCCTACAAGGGGAAGAGGAACAAACCGGCATACTTGGTTGAGACTGCAAAAGCAGTTGCGGACATCAAGGGGCTGTCTCTCGAAGACACTGCCCAAGCTTTGTACGAGAATAGTCTCAGGGCATTCCATTTGCCGGAGAATGCATAGAGATCAATCCAATGAATACTCTTTACCATCCCGTCGATATCGGTTCACTCCATATCGACGGGAATATCTTTTTGGCTCCTTTGGCCGGCTATACGGATAGGGCTTTCCGTACCCTCTGCATTGAGCAGGGCGCTTCCTTCACCTATACCGAGATGGTGAGTGCCGAGGGGCTTGCACGAGGTAGTGAACACACCGAAAAATTGCTCGTCAGAGCCGAAAATGAAGATTTGCTCGGTGTGCAACTTTTCATGGACGAAGCTTCGGTGGCCGAACGTTGTGTCGAACGGTTGCTTGCGGCAAATCCCTCATTGGTGGATATCAATTGTGGTTGTCCGGTTCCCAAAGTAATCAAGACAGGTGCGGGTTCCGCTCTCCTGCGGGATCCGAACAAGATCCATGATATCGTGAAAGTATTGAAGCTCTCCACGAGAGTTCCGGTTTCGGTGAAGATCAGGTTGGGTTGGGATGCCAATTCCATCAACTTCCTAGAGACTACGGATGCGGCTCTCTCGGCTGGTGCGGATATGATCACTATGCATGCCCGTACCCGGGCAATGGGCTATTCGGGAACCGCCGACTGGGAGGCTTTGGCTTCATTGAAGTCCCATGTATGTGCCAAAGCCCCCACAGTTCCGGTATTCGGATCAGGGGATTTGTTCACTCCGGAGTCGGTGAAGCTTCTGCTGGAGCAATCCGGTATCGATGGTGTGATGTTTGCCAGGGGAGCCTTGGGAAATCCCTTCATTTTTTCCGATACCAAAAGATTGTTGGTGGATGGGATTCCTGTTGGGAATCACACGATCGCACAGAGGGTAGAACTCCTTCTTCGGCAAATGTACCTCATGGGTCGGGATGTGGGAGAAAGGGCGGCCTGCAGGGAAATGCGCAAACATGCGGCGGCATACCTGAAAGGAGTTCCGCATGCCGCCAAAGCAAAGCAGGCACTGGTTACCTCCTCGACGTATTCCGATTATGAATCGGTGTGCGCACGATTGATCAAGGAAGCTGAGATCACTCCACAAGGGACCGAGAGTTGACCTTGCCGTTCGTTACATGGTAGTTTTCATGATGTCCCATTAGAAAAGGGGGTTGTGAAGGCATGAGAGTTCTTGTATTGGGCTCTGGAGCAAAAGACCATGCGATGACTTGGTTGTTTTCCCAAAGCAAGTGTATCGATGGACTCTATGTTGCCCAGGGTAACGTCGGTACAGCGGCGATCGCGAAAAATCTGCCGGATGTCGATCCATCTTCTCCAGAGTCTGTGTATGCCGCATGTAGCGAACATGCGATCGATTTTGTATTTGTTGGAACGGAAGCACCTCTATTCACCGGTGTGATCGATTACCTCAACAATAGGGGTATAGATACGTTTGGAGCACCGGGAAATGCGTTGAAGTTGGAAGGTGACCGCTACTTCGCAAGGACCTTCACCGCCCGTCACAATATTCCCACTCCTCCCCATAAGATTTTCTCCGATGAGGAATCCCTTTCCAATTATCTCAAACGACATGAAGGAGAAAAGTTCGTTCTCAAGCGGAATGCGATGGCTCCCAGTCGTATCATGGTCGATTCCAACGATTACGGTACATTGATGGAATTTGGAAAAGGGATCCTGTGCAATGACAACTTGTTGGTGGAGAATCATTTGAATGGATTGCCCATCACCATTACCGTTTTCACCGACAACAACGGATTTCTCACCCTTCCCCTCTGCTCCGAATATTCAAAGAGTGAGGAGGGAGGCTCAGGTGCCGCCACCGGTGGTATGGGTTCGATTTGTCCGGTACCCCTTCCCCAATCGGTCCGCCAACAGATTGTAGACTACATCATTGAACCGACCCTTTATGGCATGCAGGTGGAACAGTTCGCCTACAAGGGTGTGCTTACTTTCAGTGTAATACTTACCGACAATGGTCCGGTTCTTGTCGATTACCACGTCCGATTCAACGATCCGGCGACCCAAGCGATCGTTCCTTTGATCAAATCCGATATCGTGGAGATACTCAATGCGATGAAGGAGGATCGGGTGGGGAAATTCAAGCTTGAAGTCTCCACCAAATCGGCTGTTGCTGTCGTGGTGGCAAGCAGAGGATATCCCGATAATCCCGAGTTGGGAAAGGAAGTGAAACCGTTACCCAATTTGATCCGAAACAATCTTCTCAAGACGAAGCCCATGGTGTTCCATGGTGCTGTGATGGAGAAGGATGGAAAGGCCATCACCACAGGCGGACGAAATGTCACGATAGTCGGGATCGGCCAGAACATCATCCAAGCCAATAAGATGGCATACCAGTATGTCGACACCGTACAGTTCGATGGAGCATGGTATAGAAAGGATATCGGGAACAAATTTTTCGAAGATTGAAGAATTGTCTATTTAGGGTGACGGTTACCCGACTGGCAACCGTCTTCTTATTTCATACAGCAGGATCCCCGTGGCGACCGATACATTGAGCGAGTCGATATGCCCTGTTGTAGGTATCGCGACAAGGTGATCGCATCGCTTCTCAACCAACTGGCTCAAGCCATCACCTTCGGAGCCCATCACCAATACGGTTCTTGGGGGAAACTTCGTGGAATGTGAGGAATCGCCCTTCATATCGGCACCATAGACCCAGAAGTTGTGTTTCTGAAGCAATTCGAGTTCCCTCACCAGATTCGTCACACCAGCAATCGGAACATAACGTGCCGCACCACTGGAAATTCTCAGAACCGTTTCATTTGCTTGTGCACTTCTTCGTTCCGGAACCATGACAAGGTCTACCGAGAACTGGTCTGCACTCCGCATGATGGCCCCCAGATTGTTCACATCGGTGATTCCGTCCAAAGCAAGAACCACTGCAGGTCGGTCGTCGGGTAGATTTGTCAGGAAATCCTTCACCGAGATGCTGGAGATACTTCCCGAAGCATTCCTCCGCTCGCTTCCGGTTCCCAATTCGAGCATCGCGCCGCGATGATCGGTATTCTTCACCATACGGTCCATCTCGATCTTGGCAATTTTGCGTACCGCAACCGATCCATTCTGCCGTGCCAACGATTCCAATCTGTTGTTGCGCTTCTCCATGTTGCGACAAACGTAAAGGACGCTTCCCGGAGGAGCATCCTTCAACGCCTCTTCAATGGCATGGAATCCTACTATCCTTTCACCCATACAACTTCCTAATCAGTAAACGGAATCGGTTCGGGTCGGGTATTCTCACCCAAGACCTCCGCCAATTGGCTCATTAATTTCTTTCCCTCACGATTCAATTTTCGTGGGGTCTCCACCACCAGTTTGATATATTGGTCTCCCCGTTGGTCGGATGAAGCCCTGAGCTTCGGTACTCCCTTGTTCCTCAGACGCAGGACCTTTCCATTCTGTGTACCCGCGGGAATGGCGACTTTCACCCTCACATCGTCGATGGTCATCACTTCAATATCCGTTCCAAGCGCAGCTTGAGTGAATGAGATGGGTATTTGGCAATAGAGGTCGTTACCCGACCGCTCGAAATATGGATGGGGTCGTACATTCACGTACACATAGAGGTCTCCCGCTGGCCCTCCATTGGGACCGGCATCACCCATTCCCGAAATTGAGATTCTGTTGCCGGTATCGACTCCGGCAGGAATGGTGACCTTGAGCTTCTGCTTTTTCCGCATGAGCCCAGTCCCATGACATTCCGTACAGGGATTCTCAACGATATACCCTTCTCCATTACACGTGGGACAGGTGGAGGCGATTGAGAAGAAACCTGAATTTCTACGTACCTGACCCACACCATTGCACGTGGGACAAATCTTTTTCCCCGAACCACTCTTTTCACCAGTGCCATGACACACCGAACAGTGAATTTGATGCGTGTAGGATATTTCGACTTTGGTACCGAATATCGCATCCTTGAAATCAATCTCGACGTCATAGCGAAGACTGGAACCTACAGCCGGACCTCGGGAACCATGGGAGGTACGCCCCCCTCCTCCTCCGAAAAACGATCCGAAGATATCTCCGAAACCACCACCGAACAAATCACTGAAATCGCGATACACATTCGAGTAATCCTGTGCACCACCGGAATCCACACCGGCGAATCCGTACTGGTCGTAGGCTTGTCGCTTTTGCTCGTTGCTCAATACCTCATAGGCTTCGCTGGCTTCCTTGAATCTTTCTTCGGCTGCCTTATCACCCGGATTCTTGTCAGGGTGGTTCGCCACAGCCAATTTGCGATAGGCTTTCTTGATTTCATCCTGGGAGGCTCCTTTGGAGACCCCCAGGACTTCGTAATAATCCCGTTTTGCCACGGTGCAACACTTCCTTCAGTTAGATTCGATCAGTCTACAACTTCATAGTCGGCGTCTTCAACACCGTCGTCATTCTTGGATTTCGTGGTATCGTCCGAGGACGCAGCGTCATCCTGTCCCGCAGCACCTTGTTGTGCCGCAGTAGCCTTGTACATCTCCTCGGCCAATTTATAGGAGGCCTGTTGGAGAGCTTCGGTCTTAGACTTGATCTCCTCAAGCGAATCGGAAGACATCGCGCTCTTCAAATCGGCCATGGCACTTTCGATCTTGGACTTCTCTTCATCGGAAATCTTATCACCATAGTCCTTCAACGATTTCTCGGTCGAATAGAGCAGGCTATCGGCTTCATTGCGGACTTCGATCCTTTCACGCTCCTTCTTGTCCTCTTCGGCATGTAGTTCGGCATCCTTCACCATCTTATCGATATCCGATTCGGAAAGTCCGGAAGAGGACTCGATCCTGATCTTCTGTTCTTTACCCGTACCGAGATCCTTGGCACTCACATGGACGATTCCGTTTGCATCGATGTCGAATGTAACTTCGATTTGAGGAACTCCTCGCGGTGCCGGCGGGATGCCGATAAGGTCGAACTTACCAAGAGTTCGGTTCTGACTGGCCATCTCACGTTCACCTTGCAAGACATGTATGGAGACGGCGGTCTGCCCATCGGCTGCAGTGGAGAATATCTGGCTCTTTCTGGTGGGAATAGTGGTATTCCTCTCGATGAGCTTGGTGGAAATCCCTCCAAGTGTTTCGATTCCGAGAGAAAGTGGTGTAACGTCCAAAAGAAGCACATCCTTCACATCACCACCAAGAATTCCTCCTTGGATGGCAGCACCCATGGCAACCACCTCATCGGGGTTCACTCCCTTGTGGGGTTCCTTTTGGAAAATTTCCTTCACTATCGCCTGGACGGCAGGAATTCTGGTCGAACCTCCGACGAGAATAACCTCATCGATATCGCTGGGAGAAAGACCGGCATCCTTGAGAGCATTGATACAAGGCTTCCTGCTCCTCTCCACAAGGGAGGAGACCATCTGCTCGAAACGTCCTCGGGTCAGATTCATCTGGAGGTGTTTTGGACCAGTAGCATCGGCGGTAATGTAGGGAAGGTTGATCGAGGTGTCCTTGGTACTGGACAATTCGATCTTAGCCTTCTCGGCAGCTTCCTTAAGACGCTGGAGAGCCATCTTGTCCTTGGAAAGATCAATTCCGGACTCTTTCTTGAAGCTGTCGACCAACCAATCGATGATGATCTGGTCGAAATCATCACCTCCCAAATGGGTATCACCATTGGTTGATTTCACTTCAAAGACTCCATCGCCCAGTTCAAGAATGGAGATATCGAATGTTCCACCACCGAGGTCGTATACAGCGATCTTCTCCTCTTTGCTCGCATCCTTGCCCAATCCATAGGCGAGGGCGGCGGCAGTGGGTTCATTCACG
This sequence comes from uncultured Spirochaetaceae bacterium, assembly GCA_964478945.1. Classification (GTDB taxonomy): domain Bacteria; phylum Spirochaetota; class Spirochaetia; order Sphaerochaetales; family Sphaerochaetaceae; genus CAYZJV01. Next base: position 6,594 of record CAYZJV010000079.1, read on the forward strand.
ATTCTCTTCACATCGAGTCCCGCGATCTTACCCGCATCCTTGGTTGCCTGTCGTTGGGCATCGTTGAAGTATGCGGGGACGGTGATCACAGCCTCTGTGACCGTTTCACCGAGATAATCCTCGGCCGTCTTCTTCATTTTCTGAAGAATCGCCGCGGAAATCTCCTGTGGAGAGTATTCCTTGTCCCTAATGGACACCCTGATATCATCCGAGGGACCGGCCTTCACCTTGTAGGAGACCTTCGAGATTTCCGAAGGCACTTCGGCGAAACGTCGACCCATAAAGCGCTTTATCGAGGAGACGGTATTCTCCGCATTCGTCACAATCTGGTTCTTCGCCGGCTGTCCCACCAAACGATCACCTTTCGCAGTGAACCCTACGATCGAAGGTGTGGTTCTCTGTCCCTCCGAATTCTGGATTACCGTTGCATCTCCATTTTCCATGACCGAGACACATGAATTTGTCGTTCCCAAGTCGATTCCAATTATTCTACCCATGGTTCTTCTCCTTGAAATTCACCAACAACTATTGTTGATTGGATACGGAATATTATTCCATATCTTCAAATCTATTTTATACAATACTTTACTGAGGTTTCCCAACCTTCACTTTAGCTGTCCTCAAGACCCTATCATGAAGATAATAACCCTTTTGCAATTCGGCAAGGACGGTCTCGGAGTCGTATTTCTCGTCCTCCTCCATCATCATCGCCTCATGCTCATGTGGCGAGAATTCCTTGCCAACTATTTCGTCCATCCTCTTGAGACCCCAATTCCGATCAAGCATATCCAAGAGTTGCTTTCTGATCAGCTTCACACCTTGGGCGTACGTTTCCACATCTCCAGCTTGATCGCCGGCAACAATCGCACGATCAAAATCATCAAGTACGGGAATCAGGTCGTTGAGAAGCCGTTCATTGGCATATTGTACCGCGGTTTCCTTTTCACGGACCAATCGCTTCCGATAATTATCCATATCGGCGATTTTCCGCACATAGGTCTCCTTCTCCGATGCCAATTCCTTGGACAATCGATCTACTTCAGATTCCAACTCGATGATACGGGCCTCCTCGGGAGAAACCGAGACTTCTCCCTTTCCTGTTGATTCAGCCACAATCGGTTGCTCAACCACAGTCTCTTGCGATACTTCATTGGGTATCTCTTGTGCTTTTTCTGTCTTTTTCTCTTTCTTGCTCATGTCTTACCTGTACAAACGTAGTTCTTCCGGCTGCCATACGTATGAGTCGATTCAATTATCGCTTGATCCGCCATCCACCCCGGCAGTCGCATCAAACATACTCACAGGAAAATACAACCGTCAAGTGATATGGGAGAAACAATCTTCTTAGTCAGTTGTTGATGGCCGCCTCCACGAAATCCCTGAACAACGGATGCGGATTGTTTGGTCTGCTCTTGAATTCGGGATGATACTGAACACCCACAAACCATGGGTGATTGGTCAATTCTATGGCTTCCACCAGACGCCCATCCGGAGAAAGTCCGCTGAAGCGCATTCCTGCGTTCATAAGGGCTTCTCGATAGGAGTTGTTGAATTCATACCGATGTCGGTGTCGTTCTTCTATGAGCTCTTCCTTGTAGGAGCGGTACAGGAGAGTGTCCTGATCGGAAATCTTGCATGGGTACGATCCCAATCGCATGGTTCCCCCCATGTCCACATCCTTTTGATCGGGCATGAGATCCACCACCGGATGTTTCGTACCGGGATACCATTCCGAGCTTCCCGCCCCGGGGAGATTGGCGACATTGCGAGCAAATTCGGATACGGCGCATTGCATTCCAAGGCAAAGTCCGAGATAGGGGACCCCATGCTCACGGGCATATTCGATGGTTCTGATCTTTCCCTCGATCCCCCTCAGACCAAACCCTCCGGGAACCACGATGCCATCGACTTGAGCGAACTGTGCTTTGAAGGTCTCTTCATCCATCTCCTCCAGTAGTTCCGAATCCAATTTCACCAGATCAATCTTTGCCTTGTGATAAAAACCCGCATGGTTGAGCGATTCCACCACACTAATGTAGGCATCCGAGAGTTCCATATACTTTCCCGAAAGGGCAATCCGCACTTGGCGGTCGGGATGACGCCGATTTTCAACCATCGCATGCCATTTGTCCATATGGCGCATCCCAGCATCGAGACCAAGACGCTCCAACACCAGGGAATCGAGGTTTTCATCCTCAAACAGCAGGGGAACTTCGTAAATCGAAGGAAGATCGGGATTGGGTATCACAGCTTCCTTATCCACATCACAGAACATGGCGATCTTTTCCTTCATGCCTGCTGGGAGGGGGCGATCCGATCTGCAGATGATGAAGTCGGGGTGTATTCCTATTCCACGCAGTTCCTTGACGCTGTGTTGTGTGGGTTTGGTTTTCAGCTCACCGGCAGCCGCGATATAGGGAACGAGTGTTACATGAAGATACAGTGCATCTTGTTTGCCAAGATCCCGTTTCATCTGGCGAATGGCTTCCAAAAATGGTTGGCTTTCGATATCTCCTACCGTACCACCGATCTCAACCAGTACGATATCGGCCTTCGTCGATTCGGCGAGATCGAACAAGCGGCTTTTGATCTCATTGGTGATATGGGGAATCACCTGAACGGTTCCTCCAAGATATTCACCCTGCCTCTCCTTCTGGATCACCGACCAATAGACTTTTCCCGCAGTCACATTGTTCGCCTGGCTGATCGAGATATCGAGGAACCGTTCGTAGTGGCCCAGATCAAGGTCGGTCTCGGCTCCATCATCGGTAACGAACACCTCCCCATGTTGATAGGGACTCATGGTACCAGGATCGAAATTGATATAAGGATCGAACTTCAGAACAGTAACCGAAAGGCCTCTACTCTTCAGAAGACATCCCAAAGAAGCGGCGGTAATGCCTTTCCCGAGCGAAGAAACCACACCACCGGTGACGAATATGAATTTTGCCATGGAACCACCCTCTCCAAATAAGTGTTCACAACGGCCAAGGGGGTATGAAATTTTGGGGATACCGACCATCCGTTGCGTTTCGCACCGGTAGTCGGCAGGTACAAGGAAGAAAGTCTACAATTTTGCCGATTCCTCGGTACTTGTGGAATGTAGCACAGAGGGGAACTTCATCGCAATACCATAGATAGTGACTCAGAGTGAATCATCATCTTCAATGACGATTTCCTCTTCATCATCCTCAGGTACATAATGATCCGACTCGATTCGCTTATGGGGGTGCTTCAAACTTGATCTATTGTTGGTTTCCAGTTCGGGCTCCTCTTCCAGTTCGGGCTCCTCTTCCAGTTCGGGCTCCTCTTCCAGTTCGGGCTCCTCT
>CAYZJV010000080.1:0-9491 GCA_964478945.1 uncultured Spirochaetaceae bacterium
TCCTCTTCCAGTTCAGATTCCTCTTCCAGTTCAGGTTCCTCTTCCAGTTCAGGTTCCTCTTCCAGTTCAGGTTCCTCTTCCAGTTCGGGTTCCTCTTCCAGCTCGGGTTCCTCTTCCAGTTCGAGTTGCTCTTTATCATCTTCCGAAAACAAAGGGACCATTTCCTCTGTCTCAATTTCCTCTTCGTATGCGTCCGGATCATCGAGTCTGGCTCGCAATTCAAGTTCCCTTTTCTCTTCTTCTTCGATGATTCGTTGTCTTTCAGCCAGTGCAAGTTCCAGTTCGTCCTGGACCTGCTTGAGGTGATCCTTCTCCGAAGAGACTTGTGCTCCCAATTCAGCCACATTCCTCTCCAGTTCAGATTTTCTTTCTCCCAGATTGGCGACAACGATCTCCAGCTTTTCACGTTCCCTTGCAATATTCGCCAAATGCTGGTCACGCTCGGCCAATGCGATTTTGGTTGAATCAATCTTTTCCGACAAGCCATCCAGCACCTGTTCCGAATTCGAGGAGAGTCGTTTGACGACACCTTCGAGGATCTCGGTTCTGTTGTTCAACTCCCGTAGAAACGCCTGTACGGTAGTGATCATGGTTTGGAAAGTGGCATCGGTATGATTGAGCGAGTCGTCCAACAGCGCATCGACCTTTACTTTGGCATCTGCTACCGATTCTTCCATCTGCTGTCCGATCCTCACACGATGGTGCTCCACCATGTGTTGGAATCGATCCTGCATTTCCTTGAGGCTTTCTTCGGATTCTGCGATCTTCAACAGGGATTCTTCGATGGTCTTGTGGACTGTTTCCACTTTCTTGACCTCTTCCTTCACTTGTCTGGTACGCAGCTCGGCACGATCCGTCATGGCTCCGAGCTGACCCAACACTTCATGGTAGTAGGCCAAGGTTTTCTGCAATTCATCGAGGTCTTCCGAATGGGTCAATAGTGTCTCACGTTCCTTACCTATACGATCGACCAAGCTTTCCATCTCCACTCGACTTGTATCCAATCGTCCCTCCATGTCGGCGACCATTTCATGGAGTTCGGTTTCGGCGTGTTTGACCTCGGACATGTACTGTCCGACGTATTGTCGCATGATGTCGAGTCGGCGATCCCTTTTATCGGCACCGCGTAGGGTGAAAATGATGATCAGGGTGAGGATGAACAACCCTATCGAAAGAACCATCGGCAGAATATCCCACATCTCAACCCCCTTATCGGAGCAATTTTGTCAGATGCTCCTTGAATTCTCGATAATCTGAAAAGACGATGTTCGCATATGGGCATCGCTTTTCCGTTTTACGACGCCTATTCGTCGATTTGGCTTTCGGATCCAGTAGCGCAGTATGCATTCCAACTCGAGATGCTCCGAACATGTCTTTTGTACAGCTGTCTCCCACATACAGTACCGCTTCGGGATCCACACCCATGGCCGAACACACCAGATTGAATGGTGCCGGATTGGGTTTCAGATACCCCGATTCTTCCGCACACACTGCGTAATCGACCAAATCGGCCACATCCAACGAATGGAGTTTCCGTTCGATGGGGAAATCGGAGAGTACCGCTATCGCAACACCTTTCTTTTGCAGGAACTCAAATGTTGTACGTACCCCCGGGTAAGGTCTGATGGATGAAAAGGCATGGCGCCAAGATGAGTAAAACTGTTTCTCCACTCTTTCATCCATCGATTTGATATGATCCCCCTGTCCTTTTTGGCGACAATGGTCGGACATCCATTGGGCCTGTCTCAACCTGAAACCTTCCCGATTCTCAGGAGAAGTCTTCTCACCATCTTCCTTTCTAACATCCTTGCGGAACTGTCGGTAGCGCAACGCAAGAAGCGGTGATGGAAAAAACGAACGCACCAACTTCAGATCCGTTACCCATTTGGGATACAAGGTTCCATCTATATCAAAACAAACAACTTCGAATTTCATTACAAACGATCTGCCCGGGTATTCCGACGTCTCTCCTTGAGATCCACTTCAACTGGAATCGAGGAGAAACCCAAGTCTCTTCGTATACAATTCTTGAGATACTGCACATATCCTTGGGGAAAATCCTTTCTTCTATTCACAAAGAAGAGAAAGCGAACGGGAGGAGCACTTACTTGTGTGCCGTAATACACCTTGAAATGCCCTTTGCTCCCCCTCGGAGGTTGATAGGCTTCGGACCAGTCGCGGAGGAAGTTGTTCAATTGTGCGGTATCGATCCTTTTGTTCAATTGTTTCCAAATGGACCAAACGGTATCGAGCAATTTGCCCACATCGACCGCACCGATGGCACTGATGGGAACAATGGGTGCGAACGAAAGAATGGGAAAGAGAAACCGGGCCCTATCCTTTATCGCAGTGAGTTCGTTGTCCACACCCTGCAACAAATCGATTTTATTGAACACAAGGACCACACCCTTTCCTTTCCTTACAATCAGTTGGGCGATCTTCTTGTCCTGTTCGACCAGTCCCGTAGTCACATCGATCATCAGAAGCACCACATCGGCTTCATCGATGGTCTTGATGGCGCGGTTGACCGAATAATATTCCACATCCTCATCGACCTTGCTCTTCCTACGTATGCCGGCGGTATCGAGGATGGTATAGGGTGTTCCCTTGTAGGTAAAGTCTCCCATGATCACATCGCGTGTGGTTCCCGGGATGTCACTTACGATTGAGGTGTCTTTTCCAGTAAGCAGGTTGGTGAGAGTCGACTTGCCCGTATTGGGTTTTCCCAAGACAGCGATCCGTACCCGTTCCTCCTGCTCGGGAGCATCCTCCTGTTCGACCATCTCCAGCATCTCAAGAAGGGTTTCCTCAAGAACGTCGATACCCAAACCATGGGCGGAGGATATTCCAATTACACGTGGATACCCGTAACGATGGTAATCCCACACCAGATTGTCGCGTGAGGGATCATCCACCTTGTTCACCGCAAGAATCACCTTATCCGTATGGGGACGAAGTGTATCCAGCAACATCTCGTCCTCCGCGGTAACCTCAGTGCAATCCATCAACATGACAATCGCATCGGCCACCTGCAGGAGGTCCAAGCTTTTCTTGGTGACGAGGAAATCGAGTCCTTCCTGTTCCAACTTCACCCCACCACTGTCCACAAGAAGCACAGGATGGTTTCCCAACAACCATTTCTCAGGAATCGGGTCGCGCGTAACACCAGGGGTGGCGTCTGTGATGGCGCGTCTCTTCTTGATCAGTCTATTGAACAATGTCGATTTTCCGACATTCGGTCTTCCGATGATCGCAATGATGGGTAGTCCCAATCTACGTAGTGATAATGTCTCCGAATCTATCATGCATCCATTCCCTTACATATGTGTTGATATTGATGAACGAGTCCATATGCATCACCTTGTCGACCAACTCCTTGGCTTCTGCCAAGGTGACGGAGCGGATGATATTCTTAATCTCCAGCAAACTCTGGGGGCTCATACTCAACTCGTCCAAACCCATTCCCAACAGCAGCACCGTCGAAAGTGGGTCTCCCGCCATCTCTCCGCACATGGCGACCGGTATGGCGGCTTCATGTCCTTTTTCCACAATCATGCGAATCAACCTCAAGACTCCTGGATGAAATGGTTGATACAGGTAGGCGATTTTATCATTGCCCCTGTCGACCGCGATTGTGTACTGGATCAAATCGTTCGTTCCGATCGAAAAGAAATCTGTTTTTGGTGCCAACAAATCGGCACAAAGTGCTGCCGAAGGGACTTCGATCATGGTCCCAACTTCAACATCCTCATCAAAGGCGATACCGGTTTTCCTACATTCGTCCTTCACTTGTTCGAGAACCAGCATAACGTTTTCCAGCTCTTCGGGTCCGCTGATCATGGGAAACATGATCTTCAACTTGCCGTAGGCACTCGCACGTAGCAAGGCCCGCAGCTGAACCCTGAAGATGTCCTTTCGTGAAAGACAGAATCGTACTGCCCTCCAACCCAAAATCGGATTGTCTTCCCCCAAACCCTCCATTCCAGGAATGATTTTGTCACCACCGACATCAATTGTCCTTATGGTGACCGGTCCGGTATGCTTCACCTGTTCCAAGACTCTTTTGTAAGCCTCGAATTGTTCATCTTCCGTTGCTCCACCAGGTTTGAGAAACAGAAACTCCGAACGGAACAGTCCAATTCCATTCGCTCCATTGTCCAATACGGATCCGACTTCCTCCACAGTTTCGATATTGGCCTTCAGCGTGATCCGGTGGCCATCCTTCGTAACCGCATCGAGATTCGCCAGTTCATGCAATTCCTGCTCATGTTCCACCCAACGGTTATAACGGTCCCGCATCTTCTTTGCGGAAGCCATACTTGGTCGCAATGAAACTTCCCCCAAATTCCCATCGACAATGATCTCATCACCTCTAGCAACCTTACTGGTGATGTTTCCCAATCCGACGACTGTGGGGATCTGTAATGCTCTCGCCAATATCGCGACGTGACTGGTTCGACCTCCTCCGTTGAGGGCGATTGCCTTGATTTTGCCCGGATCGAGTGAAAGCGCTTCAGAAGGCAGCAGTGTATCCGCTACAAGGATGACCTCTTCCCGAATTCCGGCAAGATTCACTCTCCGTTTGCCCATCATCTGCCGGATCACCCGCCATCCTATATCATACAGATCGGCACTCCGTTCACGAAGCACCGGATCATCGGACGATTCCAACACTTCAATGAATCCCGAAAGGACCTGTTCCACAGCCCATTCGGCACACACATGTCCCGATGTTATCAAGTTGTCGACAGCAGTGGCAAATTCTGGATCCCGCAACATGATGAGGTGGGTTTCAAGGATTTTCCTATGATCATCCGCGGTCGCATCCCTTCCCATCTCCTCCAATTCTTCGGAGACGGTTTCGAGCGCGGTTGAGAACCGATCCTTTTCGGAATCGGCCGAGCCCTCATCTATGCTCAGATGGGGAATCACGAGCTTTTCGTGTACGTAGAGAAACACCCTACCGATACCTATGCCCGACGACGCTGCGATACCTTTCAAAATCCTCATATGTGGAATTATCATACGGGGTTTTATCCGCTGTGTAAATAGATACTCGCAATAGGTATCGGTTCCGTAGTATGCTGGAACCATGGACAAGGAGCGTACAGATTCACGACACCCATGGCTTCTCTACGGCTATCTTGCAATCACGATTCTTTCGATCATCTTGGTCGTCATAGCTCTTCCGAACATCAAGAGGGCAATGGAAGAGTCCCAGATGATACCCTTGGTGAGAGCATATTTGGAGCAATCGGGAGACGAGGCAAATTCACAGGCAACTACAGAAGTGAAATTCCCTATTCCCGAAACAACCGGAAATGGATTTTCCTTTGGTACCTATGCGATGATGGTGGATAATATCGCCTCTCATAATCACCGTAGGGTGGAAGCTCTTTTGAAGGGACCTCCGGTCGAGGCTCTTGAAGAAGGTGCGGTAACCTTCATTCCCAAGGGTACCCAATTGCGTGGATTGACGGTGTCGTATCGAATCGCTTTCGTTGATCTGTCGAAAGAGTTTCTCAACAAGACGGTGTGGGAAGACGGATCTTATGAATTGAGAAGGAAACAATTGAAGGACACTTTGCTGCAAAACCCCGATGTTCGGGATGTGGTGATTCTCATAGGGGGAAAACCCTTGGATGAAATGGTGATCAACTGAAACGACCGACCTTCAGCACAAACTCTTCTTCTCGGCAACCATGTTCCGCATCCAATAGAGCGAGAAACTCTCGATTTCCTTTTCTCCCCAATATCGGGGATTCGATGATATCGGTCACCCCGACACCTTCCCGGGAGAGTTGAAGAAATATCTCCATGAGTATTTCCCTCAACAATTTCGCATCATCCACCACACCGTGGAATCCTTCGGTTCCCTTCGGTACCTCGAATTGGGGTTTGATCAATGAAACCATCCATTTCCTTGTGGTCAACCGCAAGATATGGCTTGCAGCCCCGGTGATCGATCGGAACGACAGATCGGCAACGGCAGCATCCGGTTGAGGATCCAATTCGGTTACATGCATGATGTTCTTTCGTTCATGTACATGCACTCGATCATCGACACGCAACCGATAATCCAACTGATTGTACCCCACATCCACCGCATGTACCGCAAGTGCCCCATGCTGCAACAGGCAATCGGTGAATCCACCCGTGGAGGATCCCGCATCAAGCATCACCAGATCCGACACATCCAAATTCCAGTGGCGTAGGGCATGTTCGAGTTTCAAACCTCCCCGCGACACATAGGCAGGCAACACCAATTCGACTTGGCTCCCAAGAGGATACAGACTCTTGGGGTCGACACAGGTTTCATTGTCCACACGAACCTGACGACAATCGATGTAGGCCCGCAATGCTTCCCTGTCATATTCCGGATACCGTCTCACCAATAGATCGAGGATGGGAAGCTTTTGTACTTTCTTCACCATTACGAAAGCCTCAAACTCCGTATTGCTCACTAATTCTCTTGATAGAGAGAGCCTTGCCGCTATCGGGATCGATCGTACACACCACACCCTGAAGATACGAAGGAGCATCGAGAATCTGGTTCCGCAATGGGATTTGGGTAAGTTGACGTTCGATGGCAATATTGGGATCGGAACCGATCACCCCTCCAAGAGGCCCGCTCAATCCCAGATCCGTGATATAGCCGGTTCCTTTGGGTAGGATCTTCTCGTCTGCGGTCTGCACATGGGTATGGGTCCCCACCACCACCGAGACCTTGCCGTCCAGATGGAGTGCCAACGCTTCCTTCTCCTGTGCTGATTCGGCATGGAAATCGATCAACACCACCTTGGTCTTCTTTCGCAATTTATCAACGATCGCAGCACCTGTCTGGAATGGGCAATCGATAGGTACCATTTGGTGCCGACCTTGAAGGTTCACCACAGCCACGTCCAAACCACCGACGGTCACCAGGGTGTGACCATGTCCTGGAACTTGCGAGGGATAATTGGCGGGTCGAAGAATCCTCTGGTCTTTGTCCAGGAATGGCAGGATTTCCTCCCTCTGCCAAATATGGTTTCCGGTTGTGATGACATGCACCCCCAATGAAAAGAACTGCCTTGCAAGCGATTCGGTCAGACCGAAACCTTCATCGGCATTCTCTCCATTGAGCACGACCAGATCGGTTCTCAATCTCTTGATCAGTTGTGGCAATCCCATGAAAAGGGCCCTGCACCCGGGTTGTCCGACGACATCCCCGAGCAACAGAGCCGTAAAAGTTCGTTGTTTAGACATACATTCCTTTCGTCAACGAGCGTATTCCACGACTCGCATTTCGCGAATGATGGTGACTTTGATCCTACCAGGGTACCGCAACTCGGCTTCAATCCTGCCTGCTATTCCCTTCGCGATCTCTTTCGCTCCATCATCGGTGACGCTGTCGTTGTTCACCAAAATTCTCAGTTCACGTCCTGCTTGGATGGCATACGCCTTGTCGACACCGGTGAAGCTTTCGGCAATCTGCTCAAGGCTCTCCAACCGCTTTATGTAGTTGTCCAATGTCTCGCGTCGGGCACCTGGACGAGCTGCCGATATCGCATCCGCGATCTGTACTATGACCGATTCGATGCATGATGGTTCGATATCATTGTGGTGCGACAGAATCGAGTTGATGACCCTGGGGTCCTCTCCCAATCGTTTCGCAAGATCAGCGCCCATTTCCGCGTGGTTCGCATCCCCATCCGATTCGATACCTTTCCCGATATCGTGGAGCAAACCGCCTCTTCGGGCGATCTCACGGTCGGCACCGACTTCAGCTGCAATCATCCCTGCAAGGATAGCCACCTCTTTGGAGTGGTTGAGCACATTTTGACCATAACTGGTACGGAAATGCAATCGACCCAAGGCCCGCATCATCTCCTGGCTCATGTTGTGGATACCTAGATCGAAGATGACCTTCTCGCCCTCCTCCATGATCACACGGGTGATCTCCTTGGTTACCTTGGCGACTACTTCCTCGATCCTTGCCGGATGAATCCGTCCGTCCTGGACCAACCGCTCCAACGCTACTCGTGCGATTTCCTTCCGAACCGGATCGAAACAGCTTATCACGACCGCTTCAGGAGTATCGTCGATGATCACATCGACTCCGGTGAGGGTTTCCAGTGTCCGGATATTCCGTCCTTCCCTACCGATGATGCGTCCCTTCATTTCATCGCCAGGCAGGCTCACGGTAGTCACCGTGACCTCAGAACTCACTTCGGTGGCCAATCTTTGGATCGAGGTCACGATAATATCGCGTGCCAATTTATCGGCCCGCAACTGCGCATCCTGCTCGATCTTGTTGATGATCACCTGTGCATCGCGCTTCGCATCATTTTGCAAAGCTTCGATAATCACCTGCTTGGCCTCTTCCGAGGACATGCCGGCCACACGTTCCATTTCATGCATCCATTTCTCTTCCATCTCGGATAGTGATTTCTCACGCTGGACACATGCGTTCTCTTTGTCTACCAGTTGTCTCTTCTGGACATCTAGCTCCGCTTGTTTTCGTTCTAAATTCTCTTCCTTCTTCAACAGTCTTTGTTCTGTTCTTAGAAGCTCACTTCTGCGCTCTCTCGCTTCACGTTCCTGCTGTTGTTGTTCTTTCAACAACTGATCACGAGTCTCAATGAGAAGCTCTTTACTTTTAGCTTCTGCCTCTTTTATCGCTTCCTGACTCAATCGAACAGCTTTCTGTTCAATTGAAGTAAGCTTGAACCTCGCATACATCCAACGAATTAGCCAACCTAGAATGATACAACCAAGACAAAGAGGGATAAGTACAAACAAATTCATAGTATTTCCCCCATTGTAATGGAACAATAATACGAGAGGAGTCAAACGATTGTCAAGTGACAGAAGATAAAGATTGTGGACTCAATAACATTTTGAAAGCATTTTATCTACATTCAATGTAAAAAGATAAAACCGCCATCTAACGATGGCGGTTCAGCAGGGTCTATTGTCTGTCCCCGAGAGAAGATAGGAAAGAGTTCTACTCTTCAGTCTTCTCTTCGTCGGATTTCTTCGACTCCTTCTTTTTCTTTGGCTCTTCTTTCTTCTTCGACTTTTCAGTTTTTACAACCAACTCGAGGATTGCCATCTCTGCAGCATCGCCCTGTCGATTGCCAGTCTTCAGCACTCGTGTGTACCCACCATTGCGTTCCACATACAGCGGAGCAATCTGTGTAAACAACTTTGCAAGAACGGCTTCGTCCTTGATGTCACGAGCAACCATCCGTCGAGCATGGACTGAATCGACCTTCGCACGGGTGATCATTCTCTCAGCCATGCGCTGAATTTCCTTAGCCTTCGCCTTCGTTGTTTCAATACGTTCATATCTGAAAAGCGAGGTCACCATATTGCGCTTAAGCGCCTTTCTCTGGCCGGAACGTCGGCTCAATGCATTAAAACCAATCCTATGCTTCATTCTCTTCTTCCTTGTTCCCTGGTATTCTGATCGAGTTCTTCAGGACACTGTAATCGGTCATACCAAGACT
>CAYZJV010000081.1:0-9199 GCA_964478945.1 uncultured Spirochaetaceae bacterium
CAAGAGTTGGTCATGGGAGACTCATTCCACTGGTTTGGTTTTCCAGCGGGAGTCCTCCAAAGACCATTTCATATGCACGTTCCGAATCGGTCTATGTGGTCTTCTAGTACTTCCCATATTCCACAGCTGTTTCAAATAGTGTGATGACATTTTCAGGAGGTGTGTATGCCTGTATGTTGTGTGCGGGAGCCAAGATGAAGCCACCTCCTGGGGCCAGGGTGTCGATTATGCGTTTCACATGATCCTTGACATCTTGAACCGATCCAAATGGAAGAACCTGTTGTGTGTCGATTGCTCCCCAGAATGTGATTTCCTTTCCAAATTCTTTCTTGAGTGTCTGTGGGTCCATACCTGCCGCTGTGGTCTGAATTGGATTCAACACTTCATAACCCGCGTCAATAATGTCCGGTATGAATGCTGAACTTGCTCCACATGTATGAAGGGCAACCTTTGCTTTGGTTTTTTTCTTTACCAGATCAACAAGTTGTGCTTCCCTGGGTTTGATTACTGTTCTATATAATTCCGGTGAGATGAGTGGTGCCAGTTGTGTTCCAAGATCCCCCCAGAATTCCACCAGATCAAGATACTCCCCCACCGCATTGAAAAAGTGGGTATATCGTTCCAACTGAATTTCCAGGACTTTATCCATCACCCCGGAAAAATACTGTGGATTGATGTAGGCATCCATATAGAACTCTTCCATTCCGCGAATATATGTTGCCTGTTCAAAACATCCCGCAAGCGATGTGAAGATGGCTTTCTTCTTGTGTGCATGATTATCCCAGTTGGCAAGCAATTCTTTTTCACTGAGGATATGTTTCGGATCTGGCCAGGTATGACTTTCCAGAGCATCTCTATCATCTATGCCATGAAGAGGGAACTTTCTCATATCGTAATAGACACTGGTTTCAGGCCTGGTCCATGTGATGCCCCATTCATCGATAAATTCATCTTCTTTCTTCTCATAAGGATTATCTTGTGGAGGGGCCTGGGGGAATATGTATCTGGTATCGATGTCATACCGTTCAAGAAACTCTTCATCGACTTGTCCCAATCCCTGACAGATCTCTTCAATTCTTAGCGGTTTCTCTATTCCCAGGATTTCCTTCACTTGTTCGTAAGTCTTAAAGCTAATTCCCGATTGCCACCCTCCCAGATCGATGGGCACCCGATCGGGTTCATTATGGTTCATGGAATTCAATACCCTTTCCCTTCCTGTCATTTGGCTCCTCCCTTATGTGTGATGATCGCCACCATCATGTTTCTATAGAATGTGTTATGGATTCCTTTGATAGATAACTCCCTATCCTTGGGCTTGGTGCAATTGGGAAAAATGTACTATTTACTTTGGATCTACCGATCATCAGGATTCAAATAATCGACAATTTCCGCAGCTCCTTCCTGGTAACTGGAGTAGATTCCGGTTCCTTTACCCGCGTTGATAATAGCCCCAAGACAACTTTCTTCACTGTGGCTGACCAGGGATACCGGTTTGCCAAACTTATAGCTCACGGCATTCTGGAGATGGCGGTTTTTCCGAATCCCATTGCCCGCTCCCACCAGATGGGAGAATCTGTGCTTTGTTGTGTCGGAAAGCCCTTCATAATATTGGTAGAGTTCCTTGGCCATCCCTTGGACCACCGCGGTCAGAACATGCTGTGGGGTGAAATTCGCTTCGGTAATATTTTTAAAATAGCCAAATTCACCCTTACCATCACGTTTTCCAAGAAAAAGGGGCATGCAGTCGATACTTTCCTCAGTACAATCAATACTCATTTCGTCCATGACTCGCATTGGATCCACCTGTTGGTTTGGTGTGAACAGCGAAACGGTTTCTTCGAAGAATCGGGCCAATAGCGCATAGGATTTTCCACCACACAGGGAGAATGCCACATGGATATATCCTTCATTGCCCAACGGTCTCATCTCAAGTCCGCTGTGAGTTTCCCTTTCTTCACTAAAGAAGGAGATTTGACCAGCTGTTCCATAGTTCAGCAGTATGCTTTTATCCCTATCCTTTACCGATCCCAAAAAGCTGGCTTGGTTGTCACCCAGCGGTTGTATCACGGGGATATGTGAATAATTCCCCAGAAGAGTTGTGGTGGATACCATCTCGGGTAGATAGGAATTGAATGTGGTCCCAATGGCTTCGAGTTCCTTTGTTTTTGTTCCTGTCTCCAAACTACAGATACCCATACTGCTTCCCAAGGTGATATCTGTGACCGGGATGGAACCTCCCGTCAATTTCATGCACACATAATCGCCAATATTGCAGATGTATCTGGCGGTTGGAGGAATGTTTCCTTCCCGGAATAGTGAATAGTGGGTCACTATTCCATATCCGGTATACACTTGTTGTCCCAATAGTGCAGACAACTCATGTTCCAGACTTATTCCACCGGTTGTTTTCAGTCCCCGCTGATTTTGCCATGTATAATAGGAAGATACCGCTTGGCCATCCTTATCGACATAGAGTATTCCATGCATCTGGCTGCTGAGGGAAATCCCCGCTATGGCAGCAGTCGAAAACTCTATCAGATCGTCCAATATGGTTTTTACTTTCTGAAGAATTGCTTGTGGATCCTGCTGATATTCTCCTTTCAAACTAGTAATGAAGGCGTTGTTCAGATTTGATACCTTGAGAATTTCACTTGTGTTTCTTGAGTACAGAACTCCACAAATCGTGGTGGTTCCAATATCCAGGCCAATTAGATTCATGAAATCTGGTTCTCCTTTATTCGTCTTGACTGTTCACATGCCTACCACAACCTTTCTAAGGTCGTATCACAGTGCTCCTTCTATTCCTTTTTCCTGAATCTCCTTGATGTTCTTTGTCAGTCCATGGTGAAATTCTTTATAATTCATTATTTCTTTTGGAAATATTTCTGCAATCGATAGAAATTCAGTACAGTCCGCAATCGATTTGGTGGCGGCTTCCTGAAGTTTCTCTCCGATGGGATCATTGATGGCATACTCAGGGTTCGACGTCGACTTGAACAGATATACGATCCATGATGCCAGTGCGAATGTGATCATCGATACATCCCGCCCTTCTTTCAGTAGTGCAATCAATGGCGGTATGATGAAATTCAGGAATTTCACGCTGGTGTCCTCAGCCAATCTTTGCAGACGGTCCTTGATCGCCGGATTGGCGAATCTGGTGAGCAACTCGTCGATATATGCAGCATAGTCAACACCTTCGATGGGTTTGAGTGTGGTCTTGACTTCATTCATGAAGGCTCTGAGAAAGGCTGAAATTCGAGAATCGTTCATCGCATCGTCCACATATATATGTCCAGCCAAGAGTGAGGGGAACGTCAAAGCCGTATGTCCACCATTCAACAACCGGGTTTTCATGTGTTCATACGGTTTCACATCCTTGACCAGTTGAACTCCCAATCGTTCCCACTCAGGTCTCTCTACATTGAAATCATCTTCGATTACCCACTGGATGAAATCTTCGGAGAAAACCGGAACCTGGTCCTGAATTCCATACTTTGAGGTGAGGTAATCCTTTTTATCCTTGGTGGTGACTGGAGTAATTCGATCAACCATGCTCGAAGGGAACTTGACCGATTTTTCCAAATATTCCTTCAGTTCAGTCTTTTTTGCCTGTGCAACAAATTGAGTAATGATTCCCTTCAGGACTTCTCCATTTTGGGGAATGTTGTCGCACGACATGATGGTGAGGGGTTTCGCTCCCCGAAGCATCCTTTGCTCCAATCCATACGCCAGGATTCCGATCGCCGTGTGTGGAATGTCATTCGGATTTTCCAGGTCGTGTACAATGCCCTTGTGTTCGATATCCAGATTCCAATCGGTATTCAAACAATATCCTTTTTCAGTGATGGTGAGCGACAGTATCTTCAATTCATCGCTGGCAAACAGTTCGATGAACTTCTGGTATTCGGAACCGATGTGAACATAATCTCGTATTGTCCCAATGATTCGAATCTTCTCGGAATCAGATTTTTGGGACACGAGCGTATAGAGGTGATCCTGCTCTTCCAAAGACTTTTTCATGTGAATATCCTGCTGCATCAGACCTGCCCCGCAGATACGCCAGGGAGTGTCTTCCAGCTGCAATAATTCGTGCAGGTAGAATGCTTGATGTGCCCTATGGAAGTTGCCAACACCTATGTGGAGGATTCGACATTCCTTATGTTTCAAGTTATATGTAGGCACCTCAACGTTTTGCAGGTTCCCCAATGCTTCATTGGCAAGTTTGATGATTCCCATAAATATTTTTCCTTACTAAAGAGTTGTGAATATCAATAATTTTCCGGCAGAATTGACTGCCTATCCACGTGATCAATTTTTTACAAAGTTGAATTTCCCATTTTTCTGCAGCATGTCGAATGCAACCGCTGTGAACAGCACCAGTCCTTTGATAACCATCTGTACATATTGGCTGATGTTCAAAATAACAAGCCCATTGGTCAACACACCAATGATGAAGACACCGGCTATGATGTTGGAAACCCTACCTACTCCACCATTCACACTTACTCCACCGAGGGCGATTGCAGTCAACACACTGAATTCAAATCCCTTGCCGGTGATTGCTTGACCGGAACTGGTTCGGGAAAGAATCACAATGCCGGCCACACTGGCGAAGAATCCGGAAAGAGTATAGGCGAGGTACTTCACTCTCTTGATGTTGATACCGGATAGGAATGCAGCTTCCTCGTTGCCTCCCACAGCATAGAAGTGACGTCCAAAATATGTTTTGTTCAGTATGAAGGCGCCTATGCCCAAAATGCCAGCCATCACAATGACCGGGATTGGGATGACTCCCAGATACCCTTGTCCCAAAATTGAAAATGAACGGGGAAATCCAAATATTGGCATCCCTTTCGAGAGGATGTAGGCTACTCCTTCCCAAATGGTCAAGGCGCACAATGTTACGATAAGAGGGGGTATGCCGATATTGGCAATGGCCCAACCATTGAGGAAACCGAGAAGGGTTCCCAATGCAACACCGATGAGACAGGCCACCACAGGAGAAAATCCTTGCTTGACCATCAATGACGCAGCAACAACATTGACAAGTGAGATGACCGAACCGATCGAAAGATCGATTCCCCCAAGAAGAAGTGTGAACGTCATCCCCACGGCAGCTATTCCCAAATAGGAAACTTGCCTGGCGACATTGAACAAGTTGCTTGTGGTGAGAAATACCTTGTTCATGATTGAGAAGAACACAAACAGTATCACTAGAGCCAAGAAGATTCCATATTTCTTAAATAAGTTTGCAAAATTCATACTTTACTCTCTCCCGCGTTTGCTGAAGCAAATTCTAATATTCTCTCTTGATTGAATTCAGGTTTCAACAATTCCCCCGTCATCAAGCCCTCTGACAACACAATTATTCGGTCGGAAACGCCAATCAACTCCTCCATTTCCGAAGAAATCATGATGACTGCTTTTTTCTGCATAACCAGTTCATTGATCAGTTTGTAGATCTCATATTTTGCACCCACATCAATTCCCCTGGTCGGTTCGTCAAGAATGATCAGTTCCGGTTCTGAAGCAAGCCATTTGGCGAGCACGACCTTCTGTTGATTTCCACCACTCAAATTTTTCACCAGTTGATAAATACTTGGAGCCTTGATTCCCAACTGCTTTTTATACTTTTCCGCGATGGTTGTTTCTTTATTTCTATTGATGACGAAACACTTGGATATTCTCTTTTGTATCGCAATGGTGATGTTTTCACGTATGGTGACATCAAGCAACGCACCTTTCTGTTTCCTGTCTTCAGAGACGTATGCTATCCCTTTCTTGATGGCGTTCTCAGGGTCTTTGTAATGAATCTCCTTGTTGTTCAGGAATACGGAACCCGATTTTATGGGTTTCACCCCAAACAGCAATTCTGCCAGTTCAGTTCGTCCTGCACCTATCAATCCACCAAGTCCGAGGATTTCCCCTCTCCTCACTTGAAACGTGATGTCCTTTACTCCATTGCCAGAAAGGTTCTTTACGTCCAACACCACTTCCTTCTCAATGCAACTTGCTCGAGGGGGAAAGGTTTCCTTGAATACCCTACCCACCATCAATTCAATAAGTTGTTTCTTATTGGTTTCATCGGTATCGAGGGTCTTGATGATTTCTCCATCACGCATCACCGTCACTCTGTCACACAGATGAAAAATCTCTTCCAATCTATGTGATATGTAGATTATGGTAACTCCAGATTCCTTCAGTTTTCTAATGACACGAAATAGATCTTCGGTTTCGGTTTTGGTCAAAGGTGCGGTCGGTTCATCCATGAAAAGGATTTTTGCATCGATTGAAAGTGCTTTGGCAATTTCCACCATTTGCTGGTACCCAACCGTAAGGTTCTTAATTACTTGATTTGGATTGATCTTTATGTGAAGTTGGGAAAAGATCCTTCTGGTCTCTTCAGCCATGGCCTTCTTGTCAATGACTATTCCTTTCCTGATCGCCCTTCCCAAAAAGACATTCTCAGCGACTGTCAGTTCTTGTATGAGATTGAATTCCTGGTAGATTACGGAAAGTCCTTTCTTTTCCGAAAGTTGGGGTGTCAATGATTGAAACTCTTCACCGTTGATCACCACAGTTCCATGACTTGGCTTGATGGCTCCGCTACAACATTTCACCAAAGTGGATTTTCCTGCACCATTTTCACCGACCAAAGCATGAATTTCTCCTCTTGTGACTTCCATGGAAACATCATGCAAGGCAACAACTCCAGGATAAGTTTTGGATACATTCATCAATTTCAATATCGGCATTTCTTCTTTAGCCATGAGACCTCCTGAAAAGGAAATCACAGAGCCTCCGATGAGGCTCTGTGACACATACCCTAGTTATTCTGGTACTTGCTGTAGTACTTCTTATAATTGCTGGCATCAACAGGAACAAACACATGATATACATTCTTGTCATGTGGTTCGTCATTATACAGCTGGAGCAGCCAATCATATACGTAGACTGCAACTTCTTCAGATGATCCGGTATACATGATGCTTACGCGGATGGCTTCATTCCTGTCTATTGCGGCCAATTCTTCTTCAGTCGCATCCGAACCGAAGATGCCCCACTTGTCATTGAGTTTTCCAGCGGCCTTCACTGCTTCATTTGCTCCGACACATGAACTGCCACCGATGGATGCGATTACTTGCATGTTGGGGTGTGCCTGAAGGAAGGTTTCTGTAAGGGCCATACCATCGATATTGTTGATGGCTGCACCGGTAGCTACGATCTTCGCATTGGGAGCAAGATCTCCGATGGCATCCTTGATACCATTCTCCCTTTCAAGAAGGACTTCAATTGAAGGCCATCCAATCACACCAACTTCAGCTGTCCCACCAAGCTTCTCGTTGATCCAGTTGGCGGCTTGGGTTCCAATCATATAGCCACACTCGTAGTTATCGGCGAGGAAGTTCATGTCGGAGTTCTCCAGTTCTTCATCGTAGAGAAAGAATTTCACATCGGGATTTTTCGCCTTCAGCTCTTTCAGGGCAGAATCCATCGATGCTTTTTCGGCAGGGTGGATCATCACGATATCACAACCGCTGGCAATAAAGTTTTCAACTTGGCTGATTTGGGTTGCAGCGTTGTAATCACAGCCCACATAGGCAAATTCACCGCCATTCTCCTTAACGATGTCGGATACTGCCATGGCTCTTGATGCCCACACCTGGTTGGTAAGGTCTTGGACTGTCATTCCCACTTTCATGATTCCATCATCTTTGGGAGAAGTGGATTCCGCAACACCATTGGCAAATACGCCCGTAAGAGCAACCAATGCAATCAGTAATGCCAAAAGAATTCTTTTCATTAAAAACCTCCATGATTTCTAAAAAATATCTCGAATGAATAATTATCTACAGGTACGACAACAAATGATATGGTCAATTGCCACACAGATGGTACCTGCAATTGATTCGTGCCTCATTCACCCATAATAAGAGTGAAACAATCCAATATGATCCAACCCACCTCCTTTTTTAATCATTGACCTCATTCATCGAATCGTTTGCGCAAACCTTTCGATAACTATAAGTCGGAAAAAATAGGCTGTCAACAAAAATTTTTCAATTTTATAATTTGCTTAAATTCAACATTTTATATATATCTTATTTTATTTTTATCCTCATATAGGATGATATTGACAGAAAAAATATTGGTGGTATACTCTTAAATATAAAAACGTTTCTATTGTTCAGGAGGGCTTCTCTTCATGGGAGTTTCAATCAAGGATGTAGCTCAACTTGCCAAAGTTTCGATGTCAACTGTTTCTCATGTGATCAACAAAACAAGAAAGGTGAATCCGGAAACCGAGGAGAAGGTACAGGTTGCCATAAGGAAATTGAACTATGAGTTGAATCCCATCGCAAGCAATCTCCGAAGTGGCAATTCGAAAATGATAGGATATGTGGTCGCCAATCTCTCCAATTTCTTTTTGGATATTGGACTGATCATTGAGGACATTGTAAAGGAACGAGGATATCAACTGATTTATTTGAATTCAAATGAAATCAAGGATAGGGAATATCAACACATCAAAAGACTTGTTGCACAAAGAATCGATGGATTGATCATCGCACCAGTGGAAAGTGACTGCAGCTACATGAATCAAGTGATCGGTGATAAATGTCCCAGTGTGTTCTTTGATAGGTTTCCCCTCGGATTTAACAGGGATTGTGTTCTATCGACCAATTTTGAGGGAGCGTATCAGGGAACCGAACTGCTGGTGAATAAGGGTCATCAGCGGATTGGCTTCATTGGGTCCCACCTCGACAAGACCATGATCGAGAGATTTCAAGGATTTCGCTCGGCAATTACACACAATGGGTTGTCGTTTAGTGATGAAATGGCTGTGTTTGGAGCTCATCATAGCAGTCCTTTGAGTACATTGAAGCATGGGGAATGCTTCAATGCTGCCAAGAAGTTAGTTGAAGAAAAGCAGGTGACTGCATTGTTCTGCGGTAACGACATATCCTCGATTGGAGTCATCAGCTACTTGAAAGAGAATAACATCAGGATACCCGAAGATTTTGATGTGGTTTGCTACGACGATACATTCTGGTTGTCCCTAGCCTATAATTCAATAAGTGCTGTAGACCAGGATTGGGAGACAATTGGAAAAACAGTAGCGGAAACATTGCTTAAAAGAATCAATAGGAATTCGGAGGAATACTCTGAAATGAGAATCCCCACTAAGTTGATA
>CAYZJV010000082.1:0-9061 GCA_964478945.1 uncultured Spirochaetaceae bacterium
ACTGTGCAAGTTCGAGTCTTGTTCTGGGCAAAGTATCCAAGAGTATCTTAAAGAGCCGGTTTCCTTACACATGTGGAGATCGGCTTACTTGTTCCATAACCATATTCCCAAGATTCCAGTAATCCTCATGACGATATCATCGAATTAATGCAGGGAGCCACCCTCGGAAGCCACTTCAATCACTTGATAGCAAATGGTCGGGAACCTCCATTATATATTCATTTGACTAATGGAAGATTCCTCTGTATCTTACGTATCACCTAGTGAATGGCTAGGGAAAGAACATACGATACACAGGAGGTATTCCATGTTTACACAGGTAGAACTTTCCTATGGTTTCAATGCCTTGGAACCACACATCGACGAACTTACCATGGTGACCCATTACACCAAGCACCATGCCGGCTATACCAAAAAACTCAATGCAGCCATTGAGAATGAGGCTGGTCTACAGGGAAAATCCATTGAAGATATCCTGAAGAATCTCGATTCCATCGGTGATGACAAGCTGCGGACCACGATAAGGAACAACGGAGGAGGGTATGCGAACCACAACCTCTACTTCTCCATCTTGAGTCCGAAAGCGGCAACACAACCCACAGGGAAACTGGCTGACCGCATCAAATCCGATTTCGGTAGTCTCGAAGCACTGAAGGATGAATTGACTTCACAAGCCGCGGGACGATTCGGATCAGGTTGGGCATTCCTTGTGGCACATAAGGACGGTTCGTTGCAGGTGGTGAACACACCCAATCAGGATACTCCATTGATGGATTCCGATGGAGGCATTCCCATCTTGGGTATCGATGTCTGGGAACATGCATATTATTTGAAATACAAGAACCTCAGGGCCGATTACCTCAAGGCAATTTGGAATGTACTCGACTGGGCCAAGATCGGTGAGAACTACGATCAGGCCGGCAAGTAACATAAGTACTCTACACAAGGGGGTTGTTGCACATCGCAACAGCCCCCTTGTTAAAGACGGAACTTTGTGTTCGTAGGGAAGGCCTACGCCGGTAGGAACACGGAGTTGGAGACATCGAAGATCAAGGAGACTTCATCACCTTCATCGAAGATCTTCATTCCACTTTGGAAAGGAACCGATGCTTTCACAGTATCGCCATTTGGGAGTGTGAGTTCATACTCCATATGGCTTCCCACGAATATGGAGGAAACGACTTCTGCTGAGAAGTGCGTTTTATCGTCGTCTCGTTTGACCACAGCAACGCTTTCGGGTCGGACTATCAGAGCGGCATTCTTTCCCTCATGATAAATGGTATCATCGGCCGAATAGATATGAGGTTTGAGTGCGCGTGCTGAAAATGATCCCCCATCCGGTATCGCAACCGAGATCTCATCGTCACCGATACTGATCACCGGAAGATGAATCACATTCGCATGGCCTATGAAATCAGCCACAAAGAGCGACTGCGGATTGCTGTATATCTCGAAGGGGGTTCCAATCTGTTCCACCTTGCCCTTGTTCATAACCACAATACGGTCCGCCATAGTCAATGCTTCCGCTTGATCATGGGTGACATACAGACAAGTGATGCCAAGCTTCTTCTGCAACTTCCGTATCTCGGTCCGCATGTGCAAACGTAGTTTCGCATCCAAATTCGACAAAGGTTCATCCATCAGCAACAACTGTGGTTCCATGACAATGACACGTGCCAACGCCACCCGTTGCTGCTCTCCTCCCGAGAGTTGGCTTGGATAGCGGTTTTCCGTTTTCACCAGCCCGACAAGATTCAAGGCCGAAAGCACTTTCAGGCGAATATCGGAATCCTTTTCTCCCCTGGCCTTCAAGCCATATGCAACATTGTTGTAGACACTCATATGTGGAAACAAGGCATAATTCTGAAATACAAATCCGATTTGACGTCTGTTGACCGGGGTATTGGTCATATCTTTTCCCCGAATGGTGATGCTGCCATCGGAGGGAAGTTCGAATCCCGCGACCATCCGCAGAGTGGTGGTCTTTCCACAACCGGAAGGACCAAGGAAAGTAACCATTTCTCCCTCGGCAACAGACAGGTTCACCATATCGACCGCACGAACCACATCGTGGCCTTTCTGAAAGATTTTGGTGACATCTCGTAATTCAAGCGCCGATTTTTTCATTGGTGATCTCCTGAGGTTTATGGTATTTCGCGGTACTGAGTTTGAGCAAATAGAACATGATCGCATCGGCGATGAAGACGATGAGAATCAAAACGATCGAAAACGCCGAAGCTTGGGAAAATTGAAGTTCCGTCATGCTCTCCAATATCCTTGTTGTGAGCAATGTCCATCGTACTGACACCAAGAATATCGTTGCACTGATAGCCGTCATGCAGTGGATGAAGAGATACCGCATTCCGGCAAGAACAGCTGGTATGATCAAAGGAATGGTGATATGGGTGAACGTTCGGGTGGAACTCGCTCCAAGACTCAATGATGCCTCCTCGAGCGCAGGATCTATCTGTTCCAGTGAGGCTATCACCGAGCGAATTCCCGTCGCATAATATCGGAAGACATATGCGGCGACAAGAATCGAAAGGGTTCCGGTAAGCAGAATGGGTCGTTCATTGAAAGCAATGATATATGCGATACCGACAACGGTACCGGGAAGTGCATAGTTCAGTAGACTGCTGAACTCGAAGAATCTTTTTCCAATGAATTTCTTCCTCTGGACGATATAGCCGATTACCACCGCCAATACCGATCCGATCACGGTTGAGAGGAACGCGATGAGCAGAGTATCGGTGATGGCTTTCTTGCCATGTTTGAAGACATATCCGTAATGTCTCAGGGTAAAGGAGTTGTTTACACTCCATACCTCCACGAACGATCCCCATAGGATGATCGCATACAGATAGAGTATGAACGCGACCACAATGGTGCAAATGATTCCTATCACCACCGACAACTCGGTCGGCAATTTTGCGAATTCGGTACGGGCTCCATTTTTGCCGGTAACAGAAACGAAACTCTTCTTTCCCATCAATAACCGTTGGATGAGGAATACGAATAACGCCGGAACCAACAGCAGGAAGGATAACGAAGCCCCTCCCCTGAGATCGAACATACCGGTGATCATCAGATACGCCTCGGTGGGAAGCACGGGAAAGGAATGACCTCCCAAGATGAGCGGGGTCGCGAAGTCAGCCAAGCTGGCACCGAAAAGAAGCAGAATCGAATTTCCAATTCCTGGGATGGAAAGAGGAATCGTGATCGTTCTGAACATCCTCCACCGGGAAGCTCCGAGAGAAAGTGCCGCATCATCAAGATTCGCACTCATGGTGTTCAGAATCGCGGTGATCACCATGAATGCCACTGGAAAATAGGTCAGCGTTTCCGAAATCCAAGTCCCCAGAAATCCATAGATCGAAAAATCTCCGATTCCAAAGGCCTTGAGCAGCATACCATTGGGCCCCAGTGCGAGTGTGAGTGAAATGCTGCTGGTGAAAGGTGGAGAGATCAGAGGCAGTATCGTGACCCCGCCCAACAGTATCTTGAACACTTTGGGAAGTGAGGTCCTCGTGACCGCCAAGGCAAATAGATATCCGAGGATTGTGCCGGAAATACTCACAGCCGTCGCAAGAATCAAACTCCCGTACAATGCTTTGATATGGTAGCTCTTGCCCATCACTTCACTCATGTTCACGAATGATAAAGTTCCCTCTACCACGAAAGTTGTCATGAAGAGCCGTAGGATGGGGAGAAAGATGAAAATTGCGAATGAAATCCACACAGCAACCATCGCCGAAAAAAGCGCAGGATCACTTTTCATCATTGATTTGCGTGTCGGTTTGTGAAGGTTCCTTTCAAGCATGACAACTTCCTTTTTGGCAAAGGGATTGTCGATAGTCATTGGACCAAAGACAATCCCGATGTCTTGCAAAATTACGAGACAGTACTACTGTTGAATCACTTCTTCGATCCAGCGTTCGACGAATCTGCTTCTATTCTCACCCTTCCATGATGCTGCGGCTTCGAGAAGATTGACCTTGGACATGTCCAGAGCTGGGTTGGTGACCTCGACATCCGGTCGTGTCGGGATGTAGTTGATGCGATTCTCCACCATGACTTCCCCAAGTCTCGCCGAGGATGCCCAGTCCATCAATTCTTCAGCGGCAACACGGTTCTTGGCTCCTTTGATGACTCCGGCGGCTTCGACACCGTAGGTCACACCCTCTTTGGGATAGGAGATCTGCAGGTCATACCCTTGCTGCTGGATATCCAAGGCATCAACTATATAGAAGATTCCCGCGGCAGCTTGTCCTGTTGCAACAGGCATTGCTCCACCGGCTCCACCCTTTGTGTACAGTTGAATATTCTTATGCAATTGCTTCTGATACTCGAAAGCTTCATCCTCGCCAAGAGCCTGTACCAAAGAATAGATGCGTTCGGTTGCGGTTCCGCTTGTTCTGGCATCGGCCATCTGCAGGCTGTTGCGATACGCCGGATCAAGAAGGTCATTCCAACTTGTGGGAGGTTGCATACCTTTTTCCTCAAGGAATTTCGTGTTGCTCATGAATGTAAGCGGAATGACCCCGATTCCTGTCCAGTACCCATCGGGAGACCTGAACCGGGCAGGGATTTCCTCTGCTTGTGCCGGTACATACTGGGCAAACACATCTTCAAGAATTCCTGCTTCATACGTGTCTGCTGGACCACCCCAGAGAGCATCGACCTGCGGGTTTCCCTTTTCGGCAATGATTCTTGCCAAAGCTTCACCGGAAGAGAGTCGAACGAAATTGACTTTGATCCCGGTATCTTTGGTGAATTCCTCAAAAATGATGGTGGCATACTTCTCAGGCATGATGGAATACACATTCAATGTACCACCCGATCCGATTTGCTCCTGAGCACCTCCAGCGAACACCGGCGATGCACAGATCGCAACCAATAGTAACAGGGACAAGGCTTTTGTAAGCTTGTTCATTGTTGAACCTCCTTTCAACAGGACGTGTGATATGTAGCGGGCGAATAACTACCGTATTGCCAGCCTCTGTTGATAGTCTCATCCACTTGCCTGGTTCCCGCAAGTTACAAAAGAGTTACAATTCCAAGCCATGGTTAATTTGTAAATCAGTCAATAGATAGCCATATCCCCAACGGTTGAGGAGAAACCGGGGATTCGAAGGATCCTGTTCGATCTTCTTTCTCAATCGGCTTATATTCACCTTCACCATTTCCACCCCGTTGATCCATTCTTCCGCATTCCAGACTTGCTTCAATAGGGTTTCCGATGAAACGGGTGTGTTGGCATGCGTTGCCAGAAATTCGATGATCTTATATTCGGTGGGAGTCAGGTTCACCAATTCACGATCGATCTCAACCGTTTGCTTGCGGATATCCACGGTGATTGATCCTATGGTCAAAAGATACTTGGTAGTTTCCGGTCTTGTCCTTTTGATGATTTTTTCAACCCGTAACAACAGTTCCTTATAATTGAAGGGTTTTGAAACATAGTCTTCGGCTCCGACCTCCAGCCCTTCGATAATCTGGTCATCCTTGTCATGGGAACTCAACACCAGCACCGGTATCTCCATATCCACCAGACGGGGACACACCTGCAATCCATCCAGCCCCGGGAGTCCGATATCCAATATCACGAGATCGGGCTGCCAACGGTTGGATTCAACCAGAGCATCATTGCCATTGCCCACTGCTTTGGTTTGGTAGCCTGCGTTTTCCAGGATGAAACACAACACATCCCGAATATCCTTCTCATCATCGACCACAAGTACTTTGCCACTCATTCCGTTGCCTCTGCAGGAAGATTGAATGATACCATGGTACCAAGATTCTTGGAACTTGTGATGTACACATGACCATGGTGTTTCTCGATGATGGCACGAACAATGGCCAATCCCAAGCCAAAGCCATCTTGATACGTCTTCAAATCGTGATCTTCCTGATAAAACTCCTTGAACAAGGTTTCCCGGCCTTCACCCAGCAACCCTTGTCCATTGTCGCTTACGGTGAGAACCACCTGTTCATCATCTTGGGTAAGGGAGATCACGATGGTACCCTGCTCTTCGGTGTGTTTGGAGGCGTTGTGTATCAAATTCACCAAAACTTGTCGAATCCAAGCTTCATCGGCATACGGACGGGACACCATTGAAGGGAATGAATATTTGATCTTTTGTTTCCTCAGTTGAATCATCGGTTGCACCATCTCCACCACCTGTCTGGTGAGGAAGCGAAGGTCGATGGTCTTGGATAGATCGGGTTGCCAATCCTGTCCCAGCTTCAACAAGGTCAACATGTTCTCGGAGAATGTGATCAATCTCTGTGTATTGATATAGATCGACTCCATGAATTTTTTCTGACGATTGTTCAAAGGACCGGGAATTTGTTCCATGAGGACATTTTCTGTCGTTTGCATGATGGTGAGTGGAGTACGAATCTCATGAGCCAAGGTCGCCAACATCTTGTCATACGCCTCACGGGACATCGTCTCATTCGGTTTCTTCATCATATGCAACCAGATACCGATCACCTTGCCATATTTCACCAATAAACCAGCCAATCCACTGAGACACAAGATCATGAAGAGGAGATGAAAGGGAGCAACAGCAGGGATGAAAAAAGGGAGAAGAAGGGAACTGAAAAACAGGATGCCACCATCCAACAGGGGAGAGTGTGTTCCATGCGAACATCTGATACCCAAGACTACCGCAGGCAGCACTGCGTAAAGTTCCGAATTGCTCCCAAACACCACAGGCAGGCTCCCGGAAATAAAGGCGACCTCCATGGTTGCGAGGATTCCGAGCGATATCTTGACCATCAGTATCCTACGATTTGTTGGACTTCTGCTCGGAACCCGCTTGAGGTTGATTATATCGGCAAGGACAATACCCGAAGCAACACTACATACTATGATGGAAAAAGTCAGGAGGACAGGATTGGGTCTAGACACAACAGCCCAAATCAACAAGAGTCCCGGCGTGGGCAATGAGGGTAATGTGTTCCTATACGCTTGCATATTCTCTTGTCCCGAAAAGATGGAATGAGTTGGGATTGAAGGTCATCAGAACCATACTTTGTTCTGGAAAATCTGGAGTAACACCTTGAATGTTCGGTTGTACCACGCGTATTGTCGTATCACTGAACGAAATGGTGTATTCGAATGAATGTCCTCCAAACAGACACTGGTCCACCATACCGGTAGCTTGATTTTCCCCTTCGATTCCAGCATATTCGGTCAACGCAATTGAAATGGGATTGATTGCCAGCAATAGCTGTTCACCGGTGATGGGGGTATGGTCGCAATTCTTCAGCGGTACAACAAATTCCAGGTCATGCATCGCAATGAGAATGTCTTCACATTCGATGGAAAGCACAGTGACATCATAAAAATTTGCATTTCCAATGAAATCGGCCACAAACGGGGTTTTCGGATGATTGTATACCTCTTTGGGAGTACCTTCTTGGACAATACGACCTTTGTTCATCACCAGGATTCTATCTGGAAGACTCAGAGCCTCTCCCTGGTCATGGGTCACGTAGAGGATCGTGATCCCCAATATCTGCTGCATCCGTTTGATTTCCGCCCGAGTCTGGATCCTCAAACGTACATCCAAGTTGGATAACGGTTCGTCGAAAAGAAGGATTTTCGGTTTGAGGATCAGAGCCCTTGCAAGTGCCACCCTCTGTTGTTGCCCATCGGAAAGTTCATTCGGGAACCTTGATTCCGTTCCGACAAGATTCAGCATCTGACAAATCATCGCCACATCATGGACAATTGCATCGTAAGGGAAATTACGTGATTTCAAACCATACGCGATATTTTCGAACACACTCATATGGGGAAACAGCGCATAGTTTTGGAACACCATGGGGATATTGCGCTCATCCGGACCGAGGTGGGTGATGGAAACTCCATCTTGGGTGATGTCTCCCCCCGTAGGTTTGAGGAATCCGGCGATCATCCTCAATGTGGTGCTTTTGCCACAACCCGAAGGTCCTATCAGCGTAACAAATTCCCCTTTCTGTATTGAGAAGGATAATTTGTCCACCGCCTTGATCTTGCGCTGTTTCGAAAGATTGAACTCCTTGGTGATCTGATGGACCGCGAGATAGGGATGTTCCTTGGATGATTGGGCTTCCTGAGGTGTACGTTTGGTCATGTTTCCATAAATTCCCATCTGGACATGTGCTGCTCTATCCTTTCTCCTGGACCCGGTGGACTTCCACTATACCGTAAACTGAACCAGGTCACAAGGAACCGCAACTACCAGATGCTGTACTTCACAAGATACCAAACATCGTTTTGGAGAAGAACCCTTCACTTGGGAAAAGTGGAGTCCCATTTTCCCAAGTGAATTGACAGATTCCTAATCGACGAATACTTTCACCGCAACCGAATTGTACTGACCGCTCAGCACTTCAGTGGCGATATCCCCGATCGCTTGGTTGGGCACATACCGATAGCCATGGAGTCCGACGATTGAGAAACTTCCGAAGAATCTCAACTCAAATCCGGTTCCCACCGATGCGTAGAATGAGTTTCCCAAAATGAGAGGCTCGGGTTCTTGGTTGTTTGTTGGTTCGGTCATATGGGCCACCGAAAGATGTCCCACTTCCAGATGCACCATGGGATTGATCCACGAATCACGGAACAATCGCACATCCATTTCCGCGCCAACGACGAAATTGAATGCCGAGGGAACTTCCGTGATACTCAGGTCAAGGTTGGAGGAGGGAAAGTCCGAAAGTGCCTGTACCCCTGCGAAGGCACCAACGGTAACCCTGTCCGAGACCTCACTTCCAATAGAGATTCCGACGAACGGAGCGTCGTCTTCAGAAATCTTGGAAGATCCATAGTTGAATCCAAAATAGGCATCCTGTGATTGCACATAGTCGTTGTCACTGTGGGCATAGAGGAAAGCCATGCTGGTGATGACGAGTACGAGCGCTGCTGCAATACGTTGGATTGTGTTTCTGTTCT
Source organism: uncultured Spirochaetaceae bacterium (assembly GCA_964478945.1). GTDB lineage: Bacteria > Spirochaetota > Spirochaetia > Sphaerochaetales > Sphaerochaetaceae > CAYZJV01. The sequence continues at coordinate 8,948 of CAYZJV010000082.1, forward strand.
TCTTCATTGCGTATCCTTTGTCTTATGAGAATTCATGATGCACAGGCATCCATGATCAGATATGCAAAAAGTGTGCCAACCGTCGGCCTGCGATTTTCATCGAATTTGCATGAT
>CAYZJV010000083.1:0-8968 GCA_964478945.1 uncultured Spirochaetaceae bacterium
GACAAGTGATTTTGGTGAACTCACACCCGGTTCTTTTCCTTTCCTGCGAGGAACGCCTCAAGGTTAGCCACCGCGATATCCATCAGTCGGGCACGGGATTCCTTGGGAGCCCATGCGATATGGGGAGTGACGATGCAATTGGCCGATTCCACCAACACATTCACATCCCGAGGAGGTTCCTCAGCAAGCACATCGACTGCGGCAGAGGCCACATGGCCACTTTCCAGGGCCTTTGCCAAATCCTCTTCAACAATCAAGGGGCCCCTTGATGTGTTCACCAGCAGGACTCCCTTCTTCATCTTGGCGATACTCTCGGCATTGACCAGTCCGGTCGTCTCCTTGGTCAAAGGACAATGGAGACTGATCACATCCGAAGAGGACAACAATTCATCCATCTCCACGTAGCGCAAGGAATCCGATTCGTAGGCGGGATTCCGATAGGCATCGAAGGCAAGCACACGCATTCCGAACGCCTGCGCGATCCGGCTGGCGGCATGACCGATTCTTCCGAGTCCAACGATCCCCATCGTCTTGCCTGCGAGTTCGATCAAGGGATAATCCCAGAAACAGAAATCCTTGGAAGAATGCCAACGGCCTTGCTTCACTGCTCCCGAATGAGCTCCCACATGGTGGCACATCTCCAGCAACAGTGCGAACACGTATTGCGCAACGGCAGTGGTTCCGTAGGTGGGAATGTTGGTTACCACGATACCGTGCTCCCTTGCAGAGGCAACATCCACCACATTGTAGCCTGTGGCCAACACGCCCACATAACGGATTGACGGACATGCTTCGAACACGTCCTTTCCCAGCGGTGTCTTGTTGGTGATCACAATGGATGCGTTCCCTATCCTATCCACCACGTCCTCGCCGGATGTCCGCTCATGTACGATGAGTTCTCCCAATTTTGCGAATCCGTCCCAACTCAAATCCCCCGGATTGAGGGTGTATCCGTCCAATACGACAATCTTGGTGTCCATTCTCTTTCTCCTTCTCCCCAGAACCGAGGGGCTCGAAATGCCAGTGGGACCAAATATACCACAGAAGAATTGATTACGAAAGTTCAAAAAATCCTTCTCTCTATATTCTTTGCTTTCCATGATATACTTCCATGACCAAAGGGAAGGGGGATCTTTATGGCCAAGAAACATGTGGTGGTTGTCGGAGCGGGAATCGCGGGATTGTCCGCGGCATCCTACCTATTGCGCAATGGGTACGAGGTCACTGTGGTGGAACAGCACACCCTCCCTGGAGGGTTGTGCACATCCTGGAAACGTAAGGGCTACACGATAGATTACTGTGTCCATTGGCTCATGGGAACCGATGGCGAATCCGATTTCTATCGGATCTGGGAAGAATTGGGGGCTTTTGACAATGAGGATGGCTCGAGCGTACCGATCGTCGATTTCACCGACTTCACCACTATCGAACTGTCCAACGGTGAAAAGGTCTGTTTGTACAGCGACTTGAAAAAACTCCGTCACGAGCTGCTTCGCATCGCACCGGAAGACGAGAAGGAGATCGATCGTTTCTGCAAAAGTGTGGAAAAGCTGGGAAACCTCTCAATGCCCGCTCTCACCGAACAGAACTCACTGGTAAAAAGTGTACGTCGGATTGCCTCGAGTGTGGGCGGTTTCACGACGATGATGCGCCATCTCGTGTCGATGGAAGTATACGCGAATAGATTCAAGAGTCCACTTTTGAAGGAGCTGTTCCTCACTGAAATACCAGCCGAATGGAGTCTCATATCACTTACCATGGGGCTTTCCCAACAACCGAAGAAGAGTGCCGGGTATACAGTGGGAGGATCTCTCAATCTCGCCAAGAACATTGAGAGGGTCATCAGAGGATTGGGAGGAACCATCCTCTATGGGAAAGCCGTCTCAAGGATATTGGTCGAACGGGATGTGGCGGTGGGAGTACAACTAGTCGACGGTACTTCGATCGAGGCCGATTATGTGATTGGCGCCGCCGATGGCCATGCGACATTGTACCATCTTTTGGAAGGGAAGTATCTCAACAAACAATTGGAAGACATCTACAAGCACTTTCCCCTGTTTCCCTCCACCGTCTTTGTGGCAATCGGAGTGGATAAGGATTGTTCCGCACTTCCCCATATATTCACCCCATACCTCAAAACGCCCATCCGTTTCCCCGATGGTGCGGAACATCGCCGCTTCGGTGTGAACGTGTACCACTATGATCCCACCTTGGCTCCGAAGGGAAAGACCTTGGTTACCGTTCTGTTCAACACATGGGAAGGCGAAGCATGGGAAGAGTTGTATCGCAAGGACAAGGACCTCTATGAAAGGGAGAAGCAACGCATCGGAGAAGAGGTCGTCGATCGTCTTGAGTCCATCATAGGCGATTTTTCCGCACATGTTGAGATGGTGGATGTCTCGACTCCCCACACGGTGATCAAATACACAGGCAATTGGAAGGGCAGCTTTGAGGGCTTCGCGCCCACCAAACGCACATTATCGGTGAAGGTACCGAAGCAATTGCCGGGCTTGCGCAACTTCTCCATGATCGGTCAATGGACCAGTCCGGGAGGAGGTTTGCCCACCGCGGCCAAGGATGGCCGGGATATCGCCATACAGCTGTGTAGGGAGGATGGCAAGGTGTTCACATCGAAACGTTGACTCAACAGATGATGTCTATCACCTTCACCACCTCGGAAAGCGGTATGGTCTGGTGTTCCATCCTCCCATCGAAGTAAAACCCGTCGCCAGTTTTGAGATGATACTCATCTTCTCCGATCTTGAGGATCATCTCACCTTCCAGGATATAGAGGAACTCCTCCCCTTCGTGTGTGGTCTTGTGCAATTTATGATCTGCCTTGCGGGTTTCGAAATAGAAGGGCTGCATCACCTTGTCTTCTTGCGAGGATGCGAAGGGAAACATCTTGTAGCCTTTCGATGTCTTGATCAGTTGCGTGCTCACCGCTTCGGCCGAGTCCAAGGTGATATCCTTATGATTGTCCTCGTCCAGAAGGAAGGAGATCTTGATATTCAAGGAGTCGGCGATTTTGGCGAGCACTCCAATGGAAGGCATCACCTTTCCCTTCTCAATCTTGGAAAGATGACTCTTGGTGAATCCACAGAAAGTTGCGATATCCTCTTGGGTCCGCTTCTGTTGCAGTCTGATCTTCTTGATGTGCAGGCCAATCGCCACCGGATCCATATACCACCCATCCTTTCCATTTCATACCCAAGCGGTGCAGGTTCAAAATATCTTGGCCAAATTCCCGTAGATCACGGCAGCCAAACACAATTCCTGTACTTCCACGTACTCGTCGACCACGTGGGCATGCTCAGCCCTTCCTGGTCCAATTCCTATCGTGGGGATATGGCGTTTTCCCGCCGATTCGCTCCCATCGGTACAAAATTGATAATTATGGAATTTTATTTCCATTCCCAGTTCACTATAAACAGTTTTTGCTTTTCGCACAATGAAATCTTCTTCATCGATACGCCATCCCGGATAGAATCGTTCCGATTCCAGCGTCTCTCCGGTATAGGTGGGAAGCGCCTCAACTGCATAGCGCACCTCGGCTCGAAATGAGTTGTCCCTCCTTTCAAGTTCATCTATGGAGGCCAGTAGTGGTTCCAGTACGCTTTCCTTCGTCTCATTCTCAACCAAGCGCCTATCGAAGGTGACCCTGCATCGACTTGGAACGATGGAAGTCCCTGGGTAAGGGGAAGAGACAATGTCAGTAGCCACCATGATACCTTCTCCCAAAGTCTCCGATTTCTTCACAGGGAGCTTTTCCAGCTCTCCCAACAACATCCTCATCTGGTCTATCGCATTCACCCCTTTCTCAGGGTGGGCAGAATGGGCATTGACTCCTTTTGTTTCCACCACAAGCTCGGCTCTTCCCTTCTGTCCGATGGCAATTTTCAAACTGTTCGGTTCTCCAAGCACCACCGCATCGACACTCAGGTCATCGAGCACCTTCCCGAAACCGACTCCTTCGAACACCTCCTCATATACCACCGCGACCACATGGATATCGGCCTCATGCTCCTGTTTGGCCACATCTGCGACACCATGGACCATTGCGGCCAATGCCGCCTTCATGTCGGCAGCCCCCCGTCCATACAGTTTGCCGTCCTTTACCACACCTCCAAAGGGATCAACACTCCATTCACTTGGATTGGGAACATCCACCGTGTCCATATGCCCTTCGAAGAGTAGCGACCGCTCTCCCTTTCCGGTAATCTTTCCCCTCACGTTTCCGAAACGGTCGGTGTGGATTTCATCATACCCCAAGTCTTCCATTTCCCGAACAATACGTCGCGCGACCGATTCCTCATTCCCCGAGAGGCTTTTCAACTGAATGAGATCCTGGCTAAAAGAGAGCAGTCTTTCCTTATTCACCGTAGCAGACTCCTGTTGTGTTCAAATCCATAGTTTACGGGTGGTGGTGAGCACTTTGTTGCCATCGGAGGTGACCAATAGATTCTGCTCATAATTGACCGTTCCCACCCCTGGTTTGTAGAGACATTTTTCGACGGCAAGATACATGTGCTGCTCAATCTCCATCGTCTCCTCGGTGACAAACCATGGCCGCTCCCATGTCATTCCCACTCCATGTCCCCAATGGGGAGGAAAGGCGGCATAGATGGTGTTCCGATCGTCTTGCTGTGGAGAAAGGGAGATGCCATGCTCGGACAGATACCCATCTCCGGCTGTCACGATATCCCGTACCTTGACACCCGGCTTGATGAGGCTGACCACATGTTCGCAGGAGTCGGTCACCGTTTCAATCATCTTCCTTTGGACCGGATCGGGATCACCACCTACGATGGTGGTTCTTCCGAAATCACAGATGTATCCTTCGTACAGGATGATCAGATCGACTTTGAATATGTCGCCCTTCTCCATCTTCCTCCTCGAATCGAAACCAGGAAAGTCGATGCTGTGCACAGGATTGCTGTCCTTCCCACCATTGGCGACTACGAAATAAAGTACCGCTCCTTGGGAGAAGACATGCTCCATCGCAGGACCGATGACTTGGCTCTCGGTCTTTCCTGGAGCGACGCCTTCCATGATGATCCGGACTGCTTCGCTTCCGATCCTGCAGGACTCTACGATGGATTCCCGTTCCCGGGGAGCTTTGATCACCTGCATGGCACCTATGATGTCGTCACACGGAACAAGCACCAGGGAAGGAAGATTGTGCCGCAGGTGTCTCATGATGTTGCCATGCAAGGTGTCCTCGAACATAATCCCCGCGTTTCCCACATCCATATGCAACTCTTTCGCCGTTTGCGCCAACAGGGCATGGAAATCGGTACCGTAGCGAATGTCCCCGATAGCCACCAGGTCCTTGCGGTACTCCATCGTGGTGACGAGCAACACCGGTTCCCCTTCCGCGGGGATCAGCAACATCGAGTGCGATCGCCCACTCCAAAGCGGGAGGTTGTCCGGAAGATAGCACCTCTGCTGGTAGTGGTTGGCGAAATAGTCTCCTCCGGCGAACCGGTCGAAGGTTCCTCCCCCACGTGAGCAGATGTAGACTCCGTTCAGACCCCGCTTTCGCACCTCTTCCTGGCACGCTTGCCTTCTTTTTACAAACAGATCATATGGAACATTGTGTGAAAACATGGTTCGTCATCTCCTTGGAATTCCTATTTTCGTGAGAAGAGTTCGACCTCTTTCTCCAAGTCCTCAAGGATTTTGGTCGATCGCGCACCGTATTCCTCTTTGAAGAAATCCCGCACAGGGGCGGCCGCCGTGGTAAACTCGTCTATCGCTTCAGGTGTCAGTTCAATCACCTCGACGTGTTCGGCAAGGATCTTTTCCGCATCCGAATTGGCCTTGTCCTGCAGTTCATAGGCATAGTCATGCATCTCCGCAACCGTCTCCACCAAAATCTGCTGCAGATCCGCGGGAAGGGCATTGAAGGCCTTGTCGTTCATGAACACACCTTCAAGATACATGATATGGTTCGATTTGATGAGGTAATCCTGTACTTCATACCATTTCATATCGACCAGGGCTCCCAAGGGATTTTCCACTCCGGAAACCATGTTCAGCTGCAATGCGCTGTATACATCGGTGTAGGGAACGGGTGTCGGATTGGCCCCATACGCTGCGTAGTTCTTGATGATCAGGGGTGTGTCCATCGTCCTAAACGGCATTCCCTTGAAATCGGCTGGAGATTTGATCGCCCTATTGCTCAGCCAATCACTGGCTCCGAGTGGCCATAGATCCATCAACTTCAGATTCTTCTCGGCATAAATCGCCGGCAGATCCTCGGTTGCAACTTTGCTTTCCGCCAAAAAGTCATAGGCTTGTTCGACATCGGTCGGAAGCAGGTAATGCAGTGCGAACACCTGTCCTTCGGGTACGATGGTGGCCACATTGCCTGGACTCACGATTGCCATTTGGGTGGAACCGGTCAACAAATGCTCGACCAAGTCCACTCCCACACCCAACTGTCCCACCTGGAAGACTTCGAATTTGATCCGTCCCCCACTCTTTTCCTCCACTCTTCTCGCCAACTCCTTGGCATAGAGATCGGGGACAGTATCGGCATACTCTTCATGTGTCACCTTGAAGGTATACGTCTTTTCGGTATCACGAGCAGCTTCAGTGGAGGAAGATTTCGTTTCTCCTCCGCAAGAGACGAACATGATGCTCGCGAACAACATTGCGATCAAAACCACCTTTTTCATTCGATTACTCCTTTTTGCATCGATTTTCACATATCGTCAAACCAGCTCAACCCATGAGATTCACAATGAAGAGTGAGATCTGAGGGAACGCCGAGATGAGGAAACAAGAGAACAGCAATATCGCGATATAGGGGCCTTCATTCCGTATCACGGTGAGGAAGGGCTTGTCGAAGATCGCACTACACGTGAATATGCTTGTTCCGAACGGGGGGGTACCCGAACCGATCGCAACCTGCAATGTGATGATTACACCAAGATGCACCAGATCGATTCCCGCTGCGACCGCGATGGGAACGAATATCGGGGTAAGGATCAGTATCACCACCACCGCTTCCACGAACATGCAACTGATGAAGAACAGGATATTGACCACCAGCAGAATCATGAAGACCGACGGATTGGAACCCAAAATCCCTTCGGTGAGCAATTGTGGAACCCTCGCATAGGATATCACCCAAGAGAACGCTCCACCGACGGCTACCAGGATGAAGACCACTGTGGTGATGATTCCGGTGGAGAGTGCGATACGGTAGACATCCCTCAATCGTATGCTTTTGTAGATGAACACTTCCACCACCAAGGCATAGAGGACCGACACGGCAGCCGCTTCGGTGGGACTGAATATTCCGGTGTAGATTCCACCCATGATGATCAATGGGAAACCGAAGGCAAAAAAACTGTTCTTGGTCGCGGCCCATCTTTGTGCAATGGAGGCTTTGTTCATTCTTGGAATCTTCTTGACCTTGGCATAGATGGCGCAATAGGCTCCGAAGAAGATGAGTATGACCACCGCCGGACCCAATCCGGCGATGAACAACTTGCCTATCGAGGCACCGCTGGCGACACCATACACCACCATCCCGAGACTGGGTGGAATGAGGTATGCCAGATTGCTTGAATTGATGATCAAGGCCATCACTTCGCTGTCGTCATAGCCGCGTTCCAGCAGCTTCTTCCTTACCGGCCTGCCAACGGCGACGACCGTAGCTTGGGTCGATCCTGAGATCGATCCGAACAATGCACAGGTCAAGGAAGTGGTCGTGGCCATGCCTCCAGGCAAATGACCGACAAAACTTTCCACGAAATCCAACAAACGGTTGGAGGTATGTCCGGTACACATGATGTCCGCGGCAAGCATGAACATCGGTATCGCCATGAGCACGGGGCTTTGCACTCCCAACACCATCTGTTGCACCACGGTGAAGATCTCCACATCAGGCATGAATGCGAGCATGTAATACAGTGTGGAAAAAAGCATCGTCATGAGCATGGGGAAGCCAAGCAACAGCAACAGCACCATTATCGCCAATAGACTAAAGACCATTGTTTTCCTCCGTTGCCACCTTTTCGGTGCCGATATAGACTTTGGGTTCCTTGATGTTGAGAATGATGTTCAAGAAGTACTGTATCGCTCCCAATCCGAATCCGATGGGAACCACCACCACCCGTATCCATGCCGGCATCTCCAGAGCGGAGGTGACCCTTCCCAACATCCTCGTATAGGAGATGTACTGGAAGGCGATGTAACATACATAGATGTAGGTGGCGCAAGTCACCACGGAAATGAGGATGATGAGGATCTTCTGGACTTTCAGCGGCACGGCATCGAAGAGGGCGGACATCCTGATGTGTCGTCCTTTCTTGGCTGCATATCCTATGCCGCTGAAGGTTGCGATGATGATCAGCGTCACACCCAGTTCGTCCGCGGCAGGGATGCTGTTGGAAAACACCTTCCTTGCTATTACATTCGATATCAGGATGACCGCCATGAGTATGATGCTTATGCTCAACAACCATTCGGTGAACTTCGAGACATACTCATCGATTTTCCTCAGTATATGCATACACCCTCCCTTTTGAAGATTTAATTTCTACTTAATTTACTATTAATCAACTTAGTTGAATTGTCAAATGTTTTTTTCAGCATCTCTTTGAACAGAGGTAGAGTGGATTCCATCAAGTGTCCCATTATGGGATAATGGTGATCTGCTTCACTATAAATGGAGTACTTATTTTATTTAATATATATTGATACATAGTAATCACAACCTGTCTTTCCAATATGATTCGCATTGATCACTACTAATTCAGAACGACCTGATGCAGGCATTGTCCAATTATTAATCGAACATCTTAATTACTAAATATTCAACCCAATCAACTGATAGTTGATTTATAAGTACATCATAAGAAGCACAGCACACCATTCGCCGCATGCACCCACACGACTGTTGTACAATGGTTTTGCCCATAATACCATAATGCATCTATTTGTCATATCAATA
>CAYZJV010000084.1:0-3670 GCA_964478945.1 uncultured Spirochaetaceae bacterium
GTTCAAAGGGCTCGCTCTGGGTATTGCGCGCATCGCACGCTGCCACCACACATTCTTCTATGGAGGTCCCGATCCCGTACCGGAGGAATTCTCTTGTGATGCGATGCGAATGCCCTATAGAATTTTCAGGAAGAGGAGACACCACAAGCATTGAACCATCAACCGGCGATATCCTTCACGAACGAAATCAATACCCGCAAGGCATTCTCATTGTGGCCACCTTCGGGAATCACGATATCGGCAAATTCCTTGGTCGGCTCGATGAAACTGAAATGTCCAGGACGCACCACCTCCATATACTGACGAATCACCGAATCAACCGTCCTTCCCCGCTCGCTCATATCCCGCGACAATCTTCTGATGAACCTGATGTCATCGGGAGTATCGACATACAGCTTCAGATCGAGCAGATTCCGGATTTGCGGATCGTACAGCACCATCAATCCCTCGATGATCACCAATGGTCTGGGGTCGACATGGATCGATTCCCGCTTCCTGCGGTGGTGGACGAAATCGTACTGTGGCATCTCGATGGGCTCAGCCCTCTTCAGCATACTTAGATGCTCATACAGAAGTGGTGTATCGAATGCGTCCGGATGGTCGAAATTATAGGCTGTGATGTTCTCATTGCTGATATATTCGGCCGAATGATAGTAATTGTCCTGAGGTATGAATACGAAATCGCTGATCACCTCACTGATCTTCCGTACGATGGTCGATTTTCCCGACCCCGATCCACCTGTGATACCGATGATCTTCACATCCATGGACATACCCTCCCGAACGAGGTCAATACTAGCCGTTCGAAGGCCATGGAGGCAATAGGATTGTTCAGTTTTTCAAGAACAACGACTGAACCGCCCAAGCCCGCATCGAAGGATCCTCGACCACATACCAGTTGCATCCATAGATCTCCTTGGGATGAAGACCATCGTGTGTTTCGGGAGGCTCGTAGATTTCATGATAAGGAACCGGAGGTTCGCACTTGAAAAGGATATGGTGCACCACAGGACCATCGTCCACGGAACACCACTCCTCCCAGAAATCGAAATGATCGTTATCGCCCTTCATAGGTACCGCATGGATGATCCGATGTGATTTTTTCCTCACCAACAACCATCTGTGGTTGCGGTAGTATTCGAGATTTGCCAATGGATCGGGGAACACCGTTCTCAAGGACAACCCCAATTCCCCGAAAATGCGTGCGATACGCATTCTATCGCTCACCTCAACTGCCATCGGTATCCTCCTTCAAGGTACACCGAGTGTACCACGCTTTCCATCAAGGAGAACCCCACCATTCTGCAAGTACACTAATCTATACCAAAGCAATCACCCGTTCCGTCGCAAACGTTCGGCACGATGCTTCACCCTACTGATCCGGGCATCGAGATGATGGATATCGACCATGGAATCGGAAATTCGCTTCTTCAGATCCTCGGTCTTTTTGACCAGAACACCCGAATCGGGAGCATCCTTCAATTTTCGACAGATATCGAACATCTCCTGCTGCAAATCGTCATGGGCATCGCGCATCTTCCGCAACTGCTTCTCCAACCGGACCACTTCGGCATCCATCCGCTCAACCGAATGCCTTCTTATGTCGCGTAATGTCATCATTCCCCCCTGAACAGATTCAATCATACCACGTATTCATACTGTAAAACATATGCTTCACACGAGATCGGCCACTATCCTCCCCACATCTACCAAGTCCAAGACTCCAGCGGACACACCACCTATCATGGCAGATCCCAAAGCCGCCCCATCGGAGACATCGGGAACCAGCGGCACCACCTTGAAGATCCTTTCCAGCGATTCCCTGAACAGTCCATTGCGGCGTACCGAACTGCCGATGGCCACCAATGAATCCACTTGCATATCCTTTAGTTCCACAAACGAATGCAGTTCTCCCACGATACCGTCCACCATGGAACGCACCAAATTGCCGACGGTCAAGTTGTCCAATGCGATGCCGGTGAACGATCCCCTTGCGAACGGGTCTTGTCTTGATCCGGCGAATCTCGGATCAACCTGCAGCCTGGTGGGATCTTCAACCTTGCCCGCAGCACGCTTCATCATTTCGAATACCGCTTCATCATCCACATCGAACCCCGCTTCGGAGAGCACCGAGGCAAACAACCGTTCAAGTGTTTCATACGACTTTCCCGCCGACAGTGTCGCTCCCACATGCAAGTACCCCTGTCCGAGAAACGGACGCAATTCCATGGATTCGGGACAATCGGTCGTCTTGCTGAACAACGATACCTGTCCACTCGTTCCCATGCTTACCAAAGCCGCATGGTGCCAATTGGGAACCATGCCGAAAAAGCCAGCTTGATTGTCCCCAACGGCATAGGCCACCGGTATGCCGTTCACGGTTTCCCCTGCGATGGAAAACGGATCGCTCGGCCCAAGAAACGATGGGCCGAAAGATCCCAACACCACATCCAGTACGCGTTGATCGAATTTCGATTCCACAGGATCGAACGCTCCATAGGTTCCCAAGCAACTTGGATCCGAGAAGGAGACCGGAGATCCGACCAGACGACCGGTCACATACTCCAAAATGCCGCAAAAGCCCGCAGCCCCATCGGGAACCTGCTGTAGCCTCCTATTCGCATAATGGGTCAACAATCCATATCCAGAAGGGAGATGACAACCGGTTTGCCCGAACAACAATCGCTGCGTGGATATCCCATCGATTTCAACCATACCCCGTTGATCCAACCACGTGTAGAGGGGGGACAATGCCTTACCAGTCGCATCATGATAGAGAATCCCGTGCACCTGACCAGTCACGCAAATCGATGCGATCGGTTCGGTCACCATGGCAAGCATCCGCATCACCTGGGATTCTATCGCCAATGGATCTTGGGCATAGGCATACGGATCACCGGTGTCGAACCTATGGTTGGGCGCCGTTCGGAAATCGATAATCTTGCGTGTCTCGACATCGAACACCAACATGGTCAGATTCGTCGTTCCCACATCGATGGCTACCAGCGCACTCCTTTTTATTCTACCCATACGGCCTCTCCCATGCTCAAAATTCACCGAACGATGTCGATTTGCGTACCACCAGGTGCCCGGAGAGCCGCACGGTTCTCGCAGGTCGATTGCGATTCGCCTTCCTCTCAAGCATCAATCGTACCGCCTCCCGACTGATCCTATCGGTAGGTTGGGACACACTGGTAAGAGGTACGCGGATCTGTGCCAAATAGCTCAAATTGTCGAAACCAGCCACCGCGATATCGTGGGGAACCCGCATGCCACACCGTCGCAAAGTCTCCTGCAACTTGATTGCCGTACCATCGTTCGAACAGAGGATGGCCTGGGGTTCGAATACCAATATCCTTGAAACACATTCGGTATCCGATGGATCACCCACATGGATCCTCTCATGTCTCAGCGGAATATCGGCATCGTAGAGCGCCTCGCGATACCCCATCTGGCGCAACTTCACCGCATGGGCCGACATGGGGGGAGAAAAGAAATGGATATTCCTTGCATGTGATTCGATCATATGGGCTGTGATCATATACCCCGCCTCCACATGATCCAGACTCACCAAATCGTACACGCTGCGTCTGGGAAATTCATACAAATCGGAATCGATGAGCACCAAAGGAATATTGGCTGTCGCAAAGACTTGTTCGATATAGCTGTT
>CAYZJV010000084.1:3770-4980 GCA_964478945.1 uncultured Spirochaetaceae bacterium
CCACTTTTCCTCTCGGGAACCTCCAAGGTATTTCTCGTCTCCATCCCTTCGGAAGAGAGGAATGATCCCGAACCTTGTTTCCGAACTATGATGTGGTCGGATTCCAACAGCTCCAACGCCTTCCTCAACGTGGGACGTGAACACCCGTAATACCTGGCCAACTCCAACTCTGATGGCAACCTTCGGGCGACATTGAACTCTCCCGCATGGATCCTCGCCTTCAAATTGCCATAGACCACATCACATTTTTGTACCTTCACCTGTGAACCTCCCGATCATCGTAGAAAGACAAGCGGAAATTGTCAAATGAAAAATTACCACCTTACCGATTCGGTTGATTGTAAAGTACGTGTTTCATTGACAGCGGAACAAGTGTATCGCACAATCGGAAAACGGAAGGAGATTTGCGATGAGGATGGAATACCAAAAATTACATCAACTGTTCATGGGGAAACTGCTGAAGGAGGGATTCGAACTTGAGTCAGCCAACCTGCTCGCCACCATATTCGCTGACAATACCAGAGATGGGATCGCGAGCCATGGCATCAATCGCTTTCCCCGATTCATCACCCAGATACGTGACCACACGATCCGGCTCGATACCCGACTGGAACGAACCGCCACTTTTGGGGCTTGGGAACAGTGGGACGGCAATCATCGGGCGGGACCGTTGAATGCCACCAAATCGATGGCGAGGGCGATGGAATTGGCACACGAGCACGGCATGGGAATGGTGGCGCTTTCCAACACCACCCACTGGATGCGTGGAGCCACCTACGGATACCAGGCGGCCGAAGCAGGATGTGCAGCCTTGTGCTGGACCAACACCACTGCGAACATGAGTCCTTGGGGAACCCATACCCACGCGATAGGCAACAATCCGATGGTGATGTCCGTTCCGGCTCAACCCGAGCCCATCGTACTCGACATGGCGATGAGTCAGTATTCATATGGAAAAATGGAACTGCTCAGGGAAACCGGAGAAAAGTTGCCCTACCCGGGAGGTTTCGATCACAATGGAGTACCGACCACCGATCCCACCGAAATCCTCTCCACCAGACAAGTCTTGCCCATCGGCATGTGGAAAGGATCGGGATTGGCCATCTTGCTCGATCTTTTCGCTGCGATGTTTTCCGGGGGAGCGGGAACCGTCGACATCCCCGTTGCAGAGCCCAATTGTTCCCAAATATTCATCGCCATCTCACCAAGA
>CAYZJV010000084.1:5080-8873 GCA_964478945.1 uncultured Spirochaetaceae bacterium
AGATATACACCCACCACAACGGTGGCCATGATGGCCATCACCAGAAAACCGAATGAGATCGAAATCCTATCGGAAAGGATCCCCATCAGAGGGAATACCATGATCATGAAAATGCTGAACACCATACTCTGGAACGACAGGATCGTAGCCCGACTGGAACTGGGAATCAAACGATTGATGTAGGTACCCACACTCGTGATGAGCAAACCTGCGGAAAATCCAGTTGCGATATGGAACAAAATGCTCCAACGACCGGCCATCATACCCCACAGGCACACCACCACCAAAGCCGGCATGAGGGTGAGCACACCCCGCTCTCCGATCCTGTCCTCGATCCTGTGGGCCTTCCACGCCGTTACTCCGGCAACAATCGCATGTGCAGAGAAGACGATACCGATATGGAATTCGGTGAAGCCCAACAATAGCCAATGGTTCTGCAAGTAGAAGAAGAGCACTGTGAGAAAACAGAATTGCAATTCGGAGAAGACAATGAAGAACAGGATCTTCTTGCGCTCACGCAACACCACGATACTTTCGACCACCTGATCCACCACTGAACGCCACATTCGTATGAACATTGGAGTAAAGTCCTTCGTATGCCCAGGGGCATCGGAGCTTACCGGCTCCTTGAAACCCAGTGCCACCAGTGCCGCAAGGGCTGCAAAACCCATCGAAAGACCGAATACCAGCGCATACGAATGGAGCGCGAAATACCCTCCCAGCATGAATGTAAGGATGCTGGTGAGTTGGTAGACCAACTCCTGACGACCAGCCACATGCATGTAACGGTTCTCCTCATTGAGTATAAGGAGGGAGTCGTACACCAGTGCATCTCCGGCACCCGATTCAAGGTTGTTGCCCAACGCGGTAGCCGCGAAGGCAAAAGCCTGCAATGGGAACGATTGGGAAAAGAACATGATCGCGTAGGCCAGAACAGCGGTGCAACGGCCTGCGATCCTGCTGGCCCTCCTCCCCCAGATATCGGCCACTACCCCGGTCGGGACCTCCATCAAAAGACTGGTGACATGGTACACACCTTCCAATATTCCCAGTTCGAAGAGGGAAAACCCGCGCGAAGCAAGATAGATCATCCACAATCCATGGGTAAAATTCAGGGTGGAAAAGGAGGTGAACACATAATTCAAACCGATGTTGCGTGCATATGACTTCACAAGCATCTGATTGTACCGAGCGAGACACAGGGACGCAAGAGCCGTTGCACAACGTACACATTGCGGGTATGGTGAACCCGGAGGAACGACATGACAACCCACTACCAAGGCAAGAGTCCCAGCATTCCATCAAGCGCTTGGATCGCACCAAGTGCCGACGTGATGGGAGACCTCACACTAGGAGAGCAGTGCAGCATATGGTTCAATGCCACGGTGAGGGGAGATATGGCATCCATCACAATAGGTGAGAACACCAATGTTCAGGACAATGCGGTGGTGCACGTGAATACCGGAATGCCCACATCCATCGGTTCTGGAGTTACCATCGGACATGGTGCGATCATCCACGGATGCACCATAGGCGACGAATGTCTTGTGGGTATGGGAGCGATCATACTCGATGAAGCGGTTATCGGCGAACAGAGCATCGTCGCCGCAGGAGCCCTGGTCACACCAAGAAAACAGTTCCCTCCACGTTCCCTCATCGTAGGCTCACCGGCCAAAGCGGTACGTGGATTGACCGAAGAGGAGATCGAAGGAATTCGCATCAACGCCAAGCACTATATCGAGATGGTCGAACACTACAGGTAGTCGAGCAAGCCCTGCGGTTCATCGATCATTCCCAGTACCATTGGAGTAGGTTCCACCCGATGTCCTCGGGAAAATCCGAATCCCCAATCCACTCCCACAAAAGAGACACCCGCATCCACAGCCCCATCCATATCGTGGGGAGTGTCGCCAACCATCAATACGTTCGAACGATCCTTTTGCCCCAACCTCTCCAAAGCCTCGACAATGATGTCGGCTTTGGAAAGGGTCCCCAAATGGTCTGCGCCTGAGATCACCGAGAAACGCCGCTCCAGATCGAAGTGCGCCAAAATCTGTTGTGCGAGCGATTCGTATTTCAATGTCGCGACACCCAACGTCATTCCCCGATCAATCAAGGTGTCGAGGAGTTCGGGTATCCCATCATAGATATGCGCATGATACAGTGCACCGCTACGGGTGTATTCGGTGCGATACACTTCGCAGGCCTTCGGAATAAGAGACTCTTCGAGTCCACATGCCACTCGGAAGCAGGCTGCCAAAGGTGGTCCCACGAACTTGCGCAACTGTGTGGAGTTCTGCTCCTTGAAACCCAACTCCCTCATGGTGAAGTTCGCGGTCGTGAAAATACCCGGAGACGTATCCAACAACGTCCCGTCCAAATCGAATAGAATGGTAGATCGCATGCCACGACAGTAGGCGATTTGTCGGTTTTGCTCAAGCACCTTTCATACGTTCGCGGATCCTGGTACCCATAGCGAAGGCAAGGACCCCCAACACTGCAACAATCCCGAAGAACTTCAAGGGTGTGGCCACACGAACCATGAATGCGGAGAAAGGAACAAATTGGGGATAGGCCGACACGGAGATATCGATCGTGAGATTTTCCAGCAGATCGCATACTCCTGCACCCACAGCAAAGAACCTTCCCACGGCGTAGCGAACGACCAACCTTCGCAACAGAGGATAGAAACTTATGATGAACAGATAGTCGATTCCGTGGAACAGCAGGTAATCGAGTTGCGAAGCGGCTTGGATTTCGATCATCCGTCGGAACCCTTCATCGTCGATCCCGATATGCAGATCGGGAAGCACGGCCATCTCGATCGAGAGAAGGCCAAATGCTCCTGATACCAGACATAGGTACACACCCACAGTGACAATGATCCACACGATGAACCGAATACGTACTTTGTCCAACACCAACAATCTCCTTTGCATCGTTTCCCACTTGGTGGTACTGTAGTGATCATATCATCGGAAAGGAAGGAATACCATGCGATACGTACGATTCACACACTTGGGACATCCCACCTACGGTGTGGTGGAGGGAGAAATGGTTATACCCATCACCACTACTCCGTTCGAGAAGTTTGGGAAGGTCAACAATCCCCTTCCGCTTTCATCGGTCGAACTGTTGAGCCCTTGCGTTCCCTCCAAAGCGGTATGCATAGGATTGAATTATCGCGACCATGCCGAAGAAGTCGGTATCGCAATTCCCACATCTCCGGTGGTATTCCTCAAACCGTCGAGTGCCGTGATCGGTCCCCACCGGACGATTGTGCTTCCTGCGATGTCGCAACGGGTGGACTATGAGGCCGAATTGGCCATCGTGATCGGGAAGGTGACCTCCCATATCGCGAAATCGGAAGTCCCTGAACACATTCTCGGCTACACCTGTGCCAACGACGTGACTGCGAGGGATCTACAACCGAAGGACGGTCAGTGGACCATCTCCAAAGGATTCGACACCTTCCTCCCGCTCGGTCCAATGATCACCGACGAGATCGATCCCACCAATATTGCCATCCAAAGCCGTTTGAACGGAGTTGTCCGACAGTCATCGAACACCAGCAACCTCATCTTCGATTGCACCCATCTTGTAAGTTATCTTTCCCATATCATGACACTGTATCCCGGAGATGTGATTCTTACCGGAACTCCTTCGGGTATCGGAGTGATGGCAAACGGCGATACCATCGCAATCGAACTCGAGGGGATCGGCATACTATCGAATCCCGTAGCCGATGAAAAAGAAAAAATCCACACTTCTAACAACTAGGTTTTTGTCCTAT
>CAYZJV010000085.1:0-8815 GCA_964478945.1 uncultured Spirochaetaceae bacterium
CAGCATGTGGTGACCGGAGGATCATAGAAATCCATAGGTCACCAGCTGTTGGTTCTCTGTCAATGTGTGAATCTTCTAAGCTACCTGTCATGTGAGCACAAGTGAAGAGGATCGGGTAGAAATGGGTACGGCTTCTAATAAAAGGGGATGTCCTTGTCATGGCCGCCGGCATAGCAGGTGGTGGTCATGGCTATCTTCTTCTGGATAAATCCAAGTTGTTGAACTTTTCGGACAGTCTTCCTCAGTATGGATATGCTTGGACCGTTCATGATCTAGATGAGTTGTTGGATTTTGATGAGATTATTGATTCTGCCCGAAGAAACCACAAGTGGTCGTGTAGGGATCCTCTCCCGATCAATATTAGCCAGGAGAGCCTGGACATGGCAAAGCTCCTGAAGATGAAGGAGCTTCGTAATACCATGACTCTTATACAGTTCCGCTCTGCCATGAAGCTTGACCTGAACAAGAACCTGAGCCGGATTTAGTAGGAGAATTGATTTTCTTGTGTTTCCCTTGAAAACTTCTTTTGACGATGCCATTCAGCCTTTTGGGCTGATTTTTCTTTCAGCAAGTCCGAAAGTAGGGATTCCACACCTGCTACTACTGTTCATATATTGATATACGAAATCGGACAAAAGTGCGGTGCTACCTCGTAGAAACACCTGGGTGGGTCGGTAGAGGCAGAATTGTCATTCTGATATTCCTCCCATATGCAATCTCTGAACCGAAGAATCATGGTACGCTACATGCGATGGTACAGAGATTGCCTTGCGACCTACTAGTGTTCTTCGTAATAGGCTACTCCCAATTTCGAAGGAACATTGAACGATCTTCTGCTGATCGTCAGTACGATCGTCAGTATGTAGGGGAGGGAGATGAACAACTCGTTCGGAAGTATCGTCGAAGCATTCGCCTGCATCAAAATGGCAAAGGCTTCGGCCAAGCCAAACACAAGGGTGCCTACAAACGCTCCAATTGGATTCCAGTTCCCCAGGAAACAGATGGCAAACGCAATCCATCCTCTTCCGCCGATCATGTTGGTGGTGAACATTCCCAGATATCCGATTGAGTAGAATGCACCGGCGATACCGCAGATGATACCCGATATGGAGACGGTGACGAATCTCACCTTGGATACGCTGATTCCGGATACATCGACAGCCTCGGGATTCTCTCCAGTCGATCTGATCACCAAACCCAACGAAGTCTTGTACAGGATGAAGTATCCCAATGGAACGAGGAGATAGATTGAGTACGTCAGTATGTTTTGGTTGAAGAATATCGGTCCAACGAATGGAATCTTGGAGAGAAGTGGTATCGCTATCTTCTGCAGCGGTTCAACGGTCAGGGGAGACAAGGGAACGCCGAATACCACCCGTTGCAGGAAGGAACAGAGACCTAGGATGAGAATATTGATGGCCGTTCCCGTCACAATCTGGTGTTGCTTCAGCGTCACTACGATATAGGCATACAGCATTGCGACGAGCAACCCTGCAAGGGCTGCATAGAGAAGCCCCATGGCCAAACTTCCTGTGATATAGGCTGCGGTGAAGCCTGCCCATGCACCCATCAGGAAGATCCCCTCTATTGCCGTGACCATCACACCGGTCCTTTCCGAAAATACTTCCGACAAGGAGCCTAGTAGGAGAGGAGTACTCATCATCACGGCCCTGGAAAACAAGTTGATCAACATTATGCAATCCCCTCCATAAGCAGTTTCTTATCCCTGTTCATTTCCCATCTTCTACGCACATAGTATGAGATGATCACGAACACCATGACGAATCCCTCCATCAAGTTGATGATGCTCGAAGGAACTCCCGACAACTGACCCATGATGGTTCCACCCACATGAAGCGCTCCGAAAAGGATTGAAGCGAAGATGATCCCGATGGGATTGCCGTTCGCCAATATCGCGATTCCGATGCCAAGTGCCCCGATCGAAGGATTGAAGCCTTGCAGAAGCATATGTTGCACACCATTTACTTCCGTCACACCGGCAAGACCCGCCAACCCTCCACTGATGATAAAGGAGATGATATAGATCTTCTCGGGATTGACTCCGCTCATCCTTGCAGCTTCCTGATTCTGTCCGACCGCCCTGATCCGAAAACCGAAGGTCGTCCTATAGAGGATGAGCCAGACTGTCACCGCAGCGAGTATCGCCAGGATGAATCCGAAATGGAGTCTTGTATGCGGTACTATCTTGAACAACCATGTGCTTCTTGCAAGAGATTCGGTCTGGGGATATTCCCCTTTGTTCTCCATCAATACCGTCCTCAGCAGGTAGTTCATTAGATTGAGGGCCACATATGTACTCATCATGCTGATGAGGAACTCGTTCGCTTTGAACTTAGCCTTGGCCACACCTATGAATCCTCCCCAGAGCCCACTGGTGATAAAGGAGAGGATGATCGCCAAAGGGATTGCGAGAGCTGTAGGTAGCAGAAGCGACACCGTCACTGCCGTGATCGATCCTATGTAGAACTGCCCTTGCGCCCCGATATTGAACAAACTGGCCTTGAATGTGAATGCGAATGCCAATGCGGTGAAAATCAAGGGGGTGGCCTTCACGAATATTTCTCCAATGGTATATCCATCACGGAACATGGAAGAGAAGAGAATGCCGAATACACTGAAGGGATTCTTCTTCAGAAAAAGTATCATGATACCGCTTAGCATCAATCCCAACACCACTGCAAAAAAGTTCGTGATCAAAATATCTCGAGTTTTCTTATCCATCATACCACTTCCCGATGAGTATACCCGGCCATCAACAGACCTATCTTCTGACTGTCGAGCTCGGAAGTCCTGAAGATTCCCTGAATCTCTCCTTTATAGAACACTGCGACCCTATCGCACAAGGCAAAGATTTCCGACAATTCGGTGGAAACCAGCATAATCGCCTTATTGTGCTTCTTCTCCTTCAGTATCGCCGAATGCACATTGTTGATCGCACCAAGATCCAATCCCCGGGTCGGCTGGTCGAAGATGATGAAATCGCCACAGAATTCAACTTCCCTGCCAACAATGACCTTCTGTTGATTTCCTCCCGAGAGTTCCCGTGCAAGGGCATACGGTCCCGGTGCCTTCACATCGTATTTCTTCAACATGGCGGAGGTCGTCTCAGCGAGTTTTTTCCTGTTGATTATCCCATGATTACTCCAAGTTCCATAGTAGCTGGCCTTCAACAGCATATTTTCGGAAAGGTTCATATCCATCACCATTCCATACCGATGCCTATCCGATGGGACATACCCCATTCCCATTGTGATCCTCTTGGCGACCGAGAGGTGGGTAATATCCTGTTCGTTGAGTCGAATCGTACCAGAGGTGCTCTTCATCGCACCACAGAGTGTCATACACAGTTCCTGTTGTCCATTTCCCGACACTCCGGCTATTCCAAAGATCTCACCTTTGTGAATTTCAAAATCGACATCATGCAGCAATGGAACTGCATTTTTTGGTGCCACTGTAAGCCCCTTCACAGAGAGACAGACCTCGCCTTTCGGGCGTTCGTCTGTTCCCTTGTCCAACTCTTCAATCGAATGTTCGATCATCATTCTGGACAATTCCATCTCATTCGTCGCTTCCTTCAAGACATTTCCAAAGACTTTTCCGGACCTCATCACGATGATTCTGTTGGCGACATGCATGACCTCTTTCAGTTTGTGGGTGATGAATATCACCGCATTCCCTTTCTTGGAATAGTCCTTGACAAACTCCATCAGATTGTCGATTTCCTGGGGAGTGAGAACCGCGGTAGGTTCATCCATGATCAACAGATTGGCATCGAGGTAGAGTGATTTGAGAATCTCTACTTTCTGTTGTTCCCCCACAGAGAGATCCTGTACCTTCTTTCGCACATCGACATTGAATCCGTATCTGTCCGCTAGTTGTTGGATGGTCTGTTCCGCTTCCTTCCAGTTGATCCTTCCCTTCACATTTCCAAGAATGATATTCTCTGTGACCGTATGGGCCGAGACGAGGGAAAAATGTTGTTGAATCATCGAGATCTTATGGTGCATCGCATCCCTTGGGGTCTTTATCGAGATTCGATTGCCTTCCTTGAAGATTTCACCCTCGTCCGCTTGGTACAGGCCATAAAGGATTTTCATGCAAGTGCTCTTGCCCGCGCCATTTTCTCCGAGAAGCGCGAGCACCTCACCTCTATCCACCGATAGGGAGACGTCCTTGTTCGCTATGACTTTCGCAAAGTACTTCGAAATGTGCTGTAGTTCAAAAAATGGTGTGCTCATATCATTTCCCTGAAAGGATACCATATGGAATGTTCCTCTAGTAGGATGGTGGGGGAACGACCGATATGTCCTTATGCGGGCTTCCAAGCCTTCCCCGGATCCTGAAAGATACAATATCCCGATCGAAATCGGGATATTGCATGATAGTGGCTTCTACTTGAACATCGATTGGAAATCGACTTCACCATCGAGGGCTTTCGCGATACCTGTTTCGACTCTTCCCTTGATATCCTCCGAGAATCCTGCGGGATACACCGGCTTGAAGATTCCTTCTGCGATTCCGGCTTCATGCACCTGTCCACCTGTGAGGGTTCCTTCATAGAACTTCTCAACTGCCCATGTATAGAAGGATTGGAAATCGAAGATCACGGATGCTACCACGGTACCGGGCGCAATGTCATTCTGGTTGCTTGAGAAACCGACGAACTTCTGTCCTTTTTCCTTGGTCGCTTGGATCGCACCAAGACCCACCTGGTTGGCATACACGAACAGGGTATCGGCACCATTGTCGATCATGGTCTCTGCCATCTGCTTGCCAAGTGCGATATCATCCCAACTATTCGCATAGGATCTGGTTGCCGAGGCATCGGCGATGCCTCGATCGGCGGCAATGGCTACTGCGACCGCTTCATAGACATCCAACAACTTTTCCATTGCTTCGTTGGGGAACCCACCGATTGTGGCGAATTGACCATTCTCGCTCACTTCACCTGCGATCAGGGCGGCGATGTAGCTGGCTTCGTATTCTTTGGGGAAAATGGGGGATACATTGGGATAATCGGCCCTGAATCCATTCACCACGCAGAATGTCGTGTCGGGATACTCAACCGCCACTTTGTTCGCCGCATCATCGAATTGTGTTCCCGCAGCCATGATCAGATCGTAGCCTCTTTCACTGTAGTTCCTGAAGGTCGACTCGTAATCCGAGGCCTGTACATTCTCGATGTATTCCATTCTTGTTCCGAGCTGTTCGTTGCATGCTACGAGGCCAGCATAGTTGGTGGCATTCCACGACTGGTCATTGATGGGCCCCGGAAGAATCAGAACGATCTTCAAATCACTGATCTTCTTTTCTCCGGAAGTACCCTGGGCTTCCTTTGATCCTGCGGCGAAGATTGAAGCCGCAACCAGACAACCGATAAGCAATACTGACAATAACTTCTTCATGTTCTCTCCTTTTTGATGAATTTTGTTCCTTCTCAATTCGATGCAACTACCATGCCAAGATTCTCTATAGCCATGCATATTGTATCTGTGGTATGAATTTCCCAACTGCATACATTGCGATTTCATTTTTTTTATACTACAGTTGTCCTAAAATAGGACAGTGTGTGTTCAGATTGTACTGTAATTTTCAGAGTTGTACCTATGTAGGGAGAAGAATATTTTGGATATCCTATTCATCGATGACAACCACCAGCTGTTTCAAGTCCTAAAGGATAATTTTTCATTTGTCGGGCATTATCTTTTTTATGCCAAGAACACACAACATGCCTTTTCCGTGCTGGAAAAGGAAGACATCGACATCATCCTGCTCGATGTGAGGTTGGGAAATGAGAATGGGGTGGAGACCCTTGAGAAGCTGAAGCAAACCTATCCTTGTATTCCCGTCATCATGATCACCGGATATGCCACGGTGGAGGCCGCCGTCAGGGCGATTAAACTCGGCGCCTTTGATTTTGTGAGCAAGCCAATCGATTTCAATACCCTCTGCACGATCATCGATGCCGCGACTGAGCACACGGTGCAGGAGGATGCGCAAGAGGATATTGGTTCCGACCCGAATGGTACCCATACCCTATTGAAGAGCAGGAATGCCGAATATTGTACCGTCCTGCATCGCGCAAAACAACTCGCCGCTTCCGACATCACTATTTTGATCATTGGTGAGAATGGTACCGGTAAGGAGGGATTGGCAGAATACATTTACCGGAATTCGAACAGGCGTGATGAAAAATTCATAAAGATCAACTGCGCAGCCTTCCCGGAAAGTCTTCTCGACAATGAATTGTTTGGTCACGAAAAGGGTGCGTACACAGGTGCTTCCTCAGAATATCGCGGGGTATTCGAACAAGCCGATGGCGGTACACTGCTGCTTGATGAGATAGGGGATATGCCGAAGACTTTGCAGGCGAAAATACTCAGGGTGCTACAGAACCAGGAGATCAGAAGAATCGGAGGTAATGAGACGAGGAAGGTCAATGTGAGATTCCTGGCTTCGACGAACAAGGACCTTTCGGCCATGGTGATCGAAGGGTCCTTCAGGGAGGATCTTTTCTACCGGCTGAATGCGGGAATGTTGCATATCCCTCCCCTGAGAAAGCGGAAGGAGGATCTCGAAGATCTCATCTATGATCTATTGGACAAGATTTGTGACAATACATCCTTGTCGAAAAAGCGCTTGTCTGCCCAGGTGCTTGCCGTGTTCAAGAATTACCGCTGGCCTGGCAATGTGCGGGAACTCAAGAATGCGCTTTTATATGCGGCCACCATTTCCCAAAATGAGGAGATCATGTTGGAGGATCTGCCACCGGGTATTGAGATCAAGGGGGCCCAACCCCATAATGCTTTGAGTCTTGTCCAACAGAAGGAAAAGGAGTTGATCCAAACCGTATTGCGCAACACCAACAACAACAAATCCGAGGCGGCGAAATACCTGAACATGAGTAGAAACACCCTGTATCTGAAACTGAAGAAGTATGGGATAGCGTAATATGTATGAGATGCTGGTTGATATCAGGGATGTACGGCTCAACTTCAACAAGGTCAGGGTCCTCAATCGTCTCAATATCAGCTTTCATGGCAACAGCATTCATGCAGTGATTGGGGAACACGGTGCGGGCAAGTCGAGTATGGGTTTGATGCTCTGTGGATTGGCCAAACCCGATGCAGGGACAATTTATCTCTGCGATACCGAGTATTCGCAGATTCAGACCAAGGTCGCGAAGAAGAAGGGTGTTCGTTTTGTACATCAACAATTGATGCTGAATCCCCATTTCAGTATTGCCGAGACGCTTTTTTTCAATGACCATGGAACCCCTTTCTTTTCCCTTACCCTGAAAAAGCAACTGAACTCCATGGCCGAATCATTTCTTCAGGAACTTGGAATCACCATGGATGTGCAGAAGCCGATCAAGGACCTCACTCTCTCTGAACGTGCACTGATCGCCATCTGTGCCAAGATCAGAAACAATCCAAGGGTCCTGATTCTGGATGAATCGTTGGACAAGCTTTCGGTAGAGTATTACCAAAAACTCAAGATCGTGCTGAAGAGGCTGAAGGACGAAGGGTGCTGCATCATCATCATGACCCATAAGATTGATTGGGCATTCGATATCTCCGATCGGGTTTCCATTATTCGCAATGGCATCAACATCCTCACCGAAGAGATCGAGAGTATCGGAAAGATGCAAATTATAAAGATGGCCTATACCCAATTGTCCGAAACACCGGAAACAGTTGAGCCTTCGGATTCCTTCTACCATTTGATCAAATACAACGAGGCGATACTTGAAAACCTCCCGGTCAACCTGATTATCCTGAACAACAAAGGTGTTCTCAAACTTGCGAACAGGTACTTTGTAAGCAATTTCGATGTGAATTTGAAGGATTTGATCGATAAGAGCGGGGATGTCATCCTCGACAAGACGACCGAAACTACAAAGCATGTCATATTGAACCAGCTTTCACAAACTTCCGAACAGACCACCTATCATCTGCCTCTCAACATCAACGGAGTGGAAGGGATCTACAATGTGCATTACTCTCCGATCTACGATGGGATCGAAAAGATCGGATCGATGCTGATCTTCTATGATATCACCGAGTATGACTATCTGCAGCAGAACCATCAGCTTTCGGAGAAACTGTCATCTGTGGGACTCTTGTCCGCAGGGGTTGCCCATGAGATCAACAACCCGCTGGACATTATCAGCAATTACCTTACCAATATTCGCTTCAGATTCAACGATCCGGATCTGCTTGCTATCGTGAACCAGTTGTCCAAACAGGTGACGTATATCAATAAGATCGTCAGCAACCTGCAGAACTTCTCCAATTTGGAGAAGGTTTCCCCCGAAGATATCAATATCAATGATTTGGTGAAGGAGATGATCGACCTGTTGGGTGTGAATGCGAAGTTGAAGGATATTGCGATCAACTTGGTGGAGAAGGACATGAACAATGTCGTCAATATCAACGAAAATGAATTCAAACAGGTGTTGCTGAACATCATCAAGAATAGTTTCGAGTCAATCCACAGGGATGGGAGCATTGATATCATCATCGAGAAGACCTGCGTGAACAATGAGCAATATCTTGAATTGCAGGTGTTGGACTCGGGGGAGGGGATAGATGTCAGTAAGGATTATTTCACTCCCTTCTATTCGACAAAGTCCCACAATGGGGTGAATACGGGACTGGGCTTGTCCCTGGTGTACGGAATCGTCAAGAAGTACCATGGGACGATTTCGATCAAGAATAGGGTGGATGCCAAGGGCTGCGCAGTAAAAATGTCTTTCCCCCTGGTAAAAGGTGCACGTTAACCTCGTTCACCT
>CAYZJV010000086.1:0-8240 GCA_964478945.1 uncultured Spirochaetaceae bacterium
TTCAAGTCCTTCTGGGCCCATACCAAACTCCTTGCACAGCAGGGAGTTTTCTTGTTCTTACACAATCGAGAATCAACCAGATGATCGATTGGCATTTGGCTGTAAGACTTGGTATCCACCATGCTACAACTAAAGAAGGGCTTGAAGACTCCAGCAACGGTGATTGCAAAAAAGCAGTAGGGAAATTCATTTCCAAGCTCATTACACAATCCATGAGGCACTGCTACACGTTCCTTCCCACAGATAACTGCCCTGAAGCACATTTTTCCATAATTTGATTGAGCCAACTTATATTCCTATTCACAACATCTCAATATTGAGTGGCTCGCCAAATTAGAGCTTGTTATCTCCTCTAAGTATGATATTATTGTACTTGTTGGAGGTAGCTATGTTAAAAACTCGCGAATTTCTCATGTATGAATTACGCTCATACGCATCTCCAAAATCAAAACTCACAAACATGATCAAGAAAGGTCGAATCATTCCAATCGTAAGAGGAGTGTTCGCGACGTCACCCGACGATCCTCGCTTGCCCGCGGCATCCCTTATTTATAATCCGAGTTATGTTTCTTTCGAGACGGCGCTTGCCTATCACCACATGATTCCGGAACGAGTCCATCAGATCAAGAGTGCCGGGTTCCGATTGAAGAAGGAGAAACACTTTGATACACCCTTTGGACGATATAGCTTTCTGTATATACCGGAAACAGTATTTCCTTGGGCATTGGAACCTGCACAAGACCAAGGTCATGGCTTTAGATTGGCGACCAAGGAAAAGGCTTTACTCGATACACTGTACAAGATACGAGGTATCAAAAGTCTGAAAGCACTTGAATCTTTGCTGTTTGAAGACCTCAGGCTGGAAGAAGATATTGTGCTTACACTTGACTGGGCTAGCATACGGAATCTCGTTCCTTTATATCGCAGTACTACGTTGCAAACTCTGGTGAGATGGAGGGAAAGAAATGAACAATGAAATCAAAGCTATGCTAGAAGGTTATCAGACTGGCAATACGACCTCTTCCGTCTATGCACTGAAAGAAATTATCCAAGAAGTTGTGCTACACTCATTGTCCCAGACGGATTTCTTTTCTCATGCAGCGTTCTATGGAGGAACCGCTCTTCGTATTTTCTATGGCCTAGACCGATTTTCAGAGGATATGGACTTCTCACTACAAACGAAGCAACAAGACTTTTCGCTTGTTCCCTACCTAAAAGCAATCGAGAGAGGACTGAATTCCCATGGATTTGAAATATCTGCTGAAAGAATAATGAAACATGGCCAATCCCAAGTACAAACTGCATTTCTGAAAGGGAATACCTTGATTCACTTGATGAAAATCTTATCCTTGGAACCACCTGTCTCTGGAGTTCCAAACAACGCTCTCATAAAAGTGAAACTCGAAATTGACACCGACCCTCCCGGAGGAGCAGCATTTGAAAGGAAATATAAGCTTCTTCCCCAACCATACTCCGTATTGCTGTATGACAGACCCTCTCTATTCGCCGGTAAACTACATGCTCTATTGTGTAGAAATTGGAGACAACGTGAGAAAGGCAGGGACTTCTATGATTTTGTCTGGTATCTAAGAGAGAAAATACCGGTCAATATTTCCCATTTGGAAGCTAGAATGAGACAATCCGGACATTGGCAGACAGATGAACCGTTGACGATGCATTCATTACAATCGATGCTCTCACAGAAGTTCGCTGATCTTGATTACGATACGGTAAAAAAAGATGTAATTCCGTTCGTCCCCAATCCGAGTGTCCTGGATATCTGGAACAAGGAATTCTTCCAATCTATAACAAAAGATATGCTTGGTGCCATATGACTTTGGAACTCGACGGTTCACTCTTTCAACTCTAACAGCTCTTTGTGTACTCTTCATTTCCTCCATTTCACATTCGTGACAATACAACGATTAAATTCAGAGGTAGTACAACAATCTGTAATACCCATGTCTGGGTTAGCTGGTTGTAGAGCTCTCGTCGACATAGATCGTAGTGTAAGGATTGTCGGCGAGGGCTTTCTGCTTTTCAAGGATCAATTTCTGCTTGAAATACCGCTAAAGTTCAGGTATCCGATACAGCTCGACACCCTTGTTCAGGGCAAATCCGATCGAGATCCAAGCCTTCTGACCGATCTAGTTCCGGCCTTCCAGTATTGTACCAACGAACATTCCATGATGAATTTCTTGTAAACACCACACATGAACTGTGGATCGAAGGTTCAAGCTCCTCTGGCCCGATACCGAAAGCCGCACCTGCACTTTCCAAGATGAATGAGAGCAGTCAATTGTCGCACTGCGATACTCCTTACAAAATTACTGCAAACAAAATATGGTTTTTCCCCTTTCCGATCGGTGGGTATTTCAGTATGTTTTCAAAACGCAGTCTTTTATCCTATATATACATCCATTCATCATGAATTTTATAAAAGGTTGTTTATACGGAATCAAGCAATGATGGCAAGACTCCATCGTGATTGATCTCCTTCCAGGATTGATGGACTGCGATCTATTTTTTTAAGGTGGCTATTGGTATGCAGATTTCTGACAAACATGTGGTAAGCATGAACTACACGCTGAAAGACGATGAGGGAACAGTGCTCGATACTTCGGAAAACCGTGACGCACTACAGTTCATAACCGGTGCGGGGATGATCATTCCAGGATTGGAAAAAGAGTTGCACGGCAAAGCAAAGGGCGACAAGCTGTCGGTAACCGTAGAACCCAAGGATGCGTACGGCGAATATGATGAAACCCAGATGATCAAGGTTTCCAAAAGCCAGTTCCAGGAAGGAACCGAAATCAAGACAGGTATGCAGGTGCAAGCCCAAAATCAGGACGGCCATGTCCAGATACTTACCGTCAGGGAAATCGACAACGACGATGTGACTTTGGATGCCAACCACCCTCTTGCCGGACAGACACTTCATTTCGATGTAGAGATTGAAGATGTCCGCGAGGCTACCGCGGAAGAGCTGGAACACGGACACGTACACTGATTCGCACAAAGATTTCGGGACCGTCGACCATTTGAATGACGGTCCTGAAACATCATCCCCACCAGTATGCTTCAGGCAATGGGAGTATCGATATCAGTCGGTTTCACTTCCATGGGGGAAGTTCGAGAACACCGCATCCACCTTGGCAGCTGTCATCCTGTCCCAATCTTCGCGGGCATCCACTGTCCACACCTGTACACCGACTCCATGCTCATGACATTCGGCAACGCTTTCTTCGGTTACCGTAGGAAGCGCGGGGTGAAAGTAATTGAAGCCGAAACGACTGCAGAGACTTCCCGCATTCACCAACCCCTGTTCCTCCACCAGCAGCCCAAGGGGGACTCCTGGGGCAATTCGTTGCAACAACACCAGTGAAAGATGATTGAAGGAAGAAAAGAACACCCGCTCTTCCAGATGATACTTCTGGATGATCCCAAAGGTCTTCTCCTCCAGTCCAGGATAAAAGATCAACGATGATTTGATCTCGATATTGGTGTGCACGGAAGGATCCGAAGATGCCCATTCACAGTATTCCTCGAAGGAGGGGATGCTGGCCCTACCTACCGATTGGGGACGAACGCGCGATGCGTCGAATCGACGAAGATCGGCAAGGGAATACGACATCACCAGACCGGAACCATCGGTGGTACGGTCTACTGTCTCGTCATGGATGATGACGACCTGACCATCACGACTAAGCTGCACATCAAGCTCTATGGCATCGAATTTCGCCTCTGCAGCACGCTGGAAGGCAACCATGGTATTTTCCGGGTACAATCCGCTGAGCCCTCTATGGGCGTACACTTTCATCGTCGCCATCATCATTCCTCCCAAGTAAATAAACTATCACAACAGATTCGGCAATATCAACACGATGGATGGAATATAGGTCACAATGAGCAGCACGACCAGCAAGGCAAGAATGAATGGCCACACCTCACGGATGAAATCTCCCACGGGAACCTTGGTGATTGAACAGGTGGTGAACATCATCGATCCGAAGGGAGGAGTGATCCCTCCAATCATGATGTTCACGATGAGCACAAGACCGAAATGAATCATATCCAATCCCATCATCCTCATGA
This sequence comes from uncultured Spirochaetaceae bacterium, assembly GCA_964478945.1. Taxonomy (GTDB): domain Bacteria; phylum Spirochaetota; class Spirochaetia; order Sphaerochaetales; family Sphaerochaetaceae; genus CAYZJV01. Next base: position 4,096 of record CAYZJV010000086.1, read on the forward strand.
CCGGAACCAGTAGCGGAGCGACAATTATCAGGACAGCTCCACCTTCCAGAAACATTCCCATCAGAAGAAGAAAGAGATTGATCAATGCCAGCATCATCCATGGAGATGCCGAGAAGTTCATCAAAGTCTGCGTGAGGGTGTGGGGAATACGCTCCCAGCTCAGATACAGACCGAACACATTGGCCGCCACGATGATGAGGATCACCGCACTGGTGGAAAACACCGTATTCTTGAGAATGATCGGAATATGCTTCCACTTGAGCTGCTTGTAGAAGAATACACCGACAATGGTACAGAACAGTACCGCGATGGCTCCAGCCTCGGTGGGAGTGAACACACCGAATCGAATTCCCATAATGATACCGAAGGGTAGCAGCAATGCCCAGATCGACTCCTTCAGCTGAATGAAAATATCCTTCGGTGGAGACATTTTTTCCCGAACGGGTTGATACCCACGACGACGTGAAATGATGCTCACCGCAACCATGAGCGCCACACACATGAGCAAGCCGGGAACATACCCTCCGATGAACATCTTGGCAACGGACACCTGGGCTATCAGGGCATAGATGATGAGATTGATTCCAGGGGGAATCACCGGTGCGATCGCAGAGGAGGCGGCGGTGATGGCGGTCGAAAATGCCGCACCGTACCCCCTCTTCTCCATCTCCGGGACCAAAATCTTCGCCTGCATCGCAGCATCGGCGTTGGCTGATCCGGAGATACCTCCCATCAACGTACTCAACACTACATTGACCTGAGCGAGACCACCCTTCATGTGACCGGTCAATACATCCGCCATCTTCATGAGACTGGCACTGATACCGCTGTAGTTCATGATCTCCCCGACCATGATGAAGAACGGAACAGCCAGGAGGGGAAAGGAAGACGCGCTGGTGATGAACCGTTGCAGGATGAGATCGGGAGGAGTTCCCGTCGATGCGAACGTGAAATAGGCCAGAGCGGCAGCAATGAGGGCAAAAGCAATCGGTATGCTGGAAAAGTAGAGCACCATAACGACAATGATCGGGAATAATGTCATACCTGTATCCTCACAAGGAATTCCTGGGCAAATCCTTCCTACCTTTAAAGAGAAGGATCCCCTCTGTGACGAGAAACTGAATCGAGTGAAGGGTCATCAAACCGAATCCTACGGTAATCGCCAGATTGATATACATCGCAGGAATATCCAGCACCGGAGTCCGCTTCAGCTTGTTGGCATTGATCATCAGGATACTCAGATAACAGACATATCCATTGACCACAGCCATCAGCAGATTGATTATGCTGGAGATGATTTCACGTACCCTCTCCGGAAAGAGTTTCGTAATCAAGTCGATACCGATATGCATCTTCCGCTTGTATGCTGCGGCCGATCCAATGAAGACACTCCAAATGAACGCCGTGGTGGCCACCTCTTCGACCCAAAACAGTCCACCATCGAACACATACCGGAGTATCACGTTGAGAATGACTACCCCGACGGTGATCGATAGAAAACACGCGCTCAGTACCACTCCCAAATTCTTGTACAGTTTGATCAATAGTGCACCCATAATGCTCCCCAGACAAAAAGCCGACGCACGGAAACAAACAGCTCCGTGCGCCAGTCAACCAATGTTATCGCATGGAATCCAATTCTGCAAATACTTTCTGGAACACTCCGGGGGTCATTCCGGGCTGTTCGACATACAACGGTGCAAGAGCCTTTCTGAACGCATCTCCATCGACATCGTTGAACTTCACACCATAGGACTCCAGTTCCTCCACCACGCCCGCATGCTGGGATTTGAGCAGATTGACCATATGGTCCGCACCCTTGGTGAACTCTTCCTGGATGATCGTTTGATACTTCTCGGGAATTTTCGCCCAGACTTCGGTCGAAATATAGACACCACAAGTACCCAGAATATGACGGGTAGTGGCAACGTTCTTCGCACGGGTTTCATAGACACGGGTTCCAATGTTGGTGAATTCCGAACCTTCGAGTCCATCGACCACACCCTGTTGCACTGCAGAAAGGGTTTCGCCCCAAGGCAACGGAGTCGCAATGGCTCCCATCGCGGTGAGTGTATCGATGTAGGTTACGGTACCGGGAACCCTGATCTTCATGCCCGACAAATCCTCAGGAGTCCTGATCACCTTATCGGTAATGAGATTTCTGAAACCATAGATGTAGTCGAGGGCCAGGATCTTGATTCCCTGCTCTTCGGCTTTGGCGACCATCTCCTGAACGACAGGACGTCGTACGAGATCCACATACTCGTCAAAACTCCGGTACAGCATGGGGGCATAGAGCGCCTTGATATCGGGAACATAGTCACCGATGAACGAAGGATCCTCAACGGAAATGAAATCCGCACCACGAACGACCTGCTCCACCCCTTCCTTGTATGCCGGCAACTGGGCTTGTGGGAATGTTTGGATTTCGATGGCACCATCTGTCTTTTCGTAGATACTCGCTGCAACCTCATCCATGGAGATGGTGAGCTGTTCAGCCGGGCTGAATACATGGCTGAGTCTCAATACCAGCTTATAATCATCTTCCGTAGCCGTTTCCTGGCTACCCGCTGCAAACAGAACCATTGATGCAATCAACACCAATGCCACTACAAGCATCAATCTTCTTCTCTTCATGAACCATACCTCTCTTTTCTTTGGTGATTACCTAAACCCGCCGACAACCGCTTTGCTTAAGAAATTGTCAAACGTACTGCAGAGTCTAAACCCGTTCAACCACCATGTCAAATATTTTTATTGGATAATTACTTGAAAAGATATACATTAGTAATAATTTTTGCTTATCTATCAAATAATTTACGTTGCATTATCTGCTTAAATATGCTTAATATTATGGTGTACCGTATGGTATGCCTTGGAAAACCTGAAACACGCCGACGGTGATGGGGGAAGTATGATATGACCGACAGGAACAAACGAACCACACTCGACGATATCGCCAGGGAAGCCCATGTATCCACCGCAAGCATCTCCATGATACTCAATGGCAAGAGTCTGAATCGATTCTCCCCGGAAACAATCGAGTCGGTCTATATGATCGCACGACGCCTCGGTTATGAGAACAAAAGGGCAAAAGAGGCAAAGAACATCCTACTTCTGGTCTGCCCGTCCGTGATCAACCCTTACTACGCCATGATCATTCAGGGTATGGAGCAGGAGGCACAAGCTTGTGGATTGCAGACAATGCTGATCACCACCTACTGGAATACCGACAAGGAACGATGGGTCTGTGAATTTGCCAAGAATCCATTGGTCGCCGGAGTCGTGTTCGCAATGATCCCACAGCAACCCAAACTGGTGCACAAATTGCACGAAACCATACCGGTCGTTGCAGTTGGAGACAAACAGAACGAACTGGGTATCGACACAGTCGATGTGAACAACTTCAAGGCAGGCTTGTTGGTGGGGGAACATCTGTTGGAAATGGGACATACCCAAATTGCATATATAACCACCAGCCTGAACTCACAACACAGCGCACGCGTACGCCGTTACGAAGGCATCAAGGCAGCGCTGAAAAAGTCACATCGTCACGATGTGAAACTCCACCTGTTCACCGAAGAGATCTCAGCGGATACCGAATTGCACACCGTAGACATCGAACACAAGACGGGCTATAAACTGGCACAGCGCTGTCTTGTCGAGAAACCACAGGTAACGGCATTGGTCGCCATCAACGACATGGTGGCATACGGCATCATCGACGCCATCAAGGATAGCGGGCATCAGATACCCGAACAGTACAGCGTCTGCGGATTTGACAACATCTATCCCTCCAATTTCACAGGAGTGGAGCTTACCACCGTGGAACATGCGATAATCCAAAGGGGAAAGAGCGCGGTACGACTGATCTACAATAAGATCTCCCACCATGATGCGGCATCGAGGGAGCATGATGCCGGAGCCGTCACCCGAGTGGAGTACCAAAGCCGTCTGATCGTACGTCGTTCAACCATGCACCACCTGATTCAGAAACCACAAGAAAAGTGAACATCATCTGGAATATTCCAAGCATACACAGACTCTCATTCCACCTGAGACTCCCTCGGAGATACGTTCGAATACCTATTATATAGTGGATTCATCGTTCATCTTCAAATAATCCGCAAGCGACTACTTTATTG
>CAYZJV010000087.1:0-8070 GCA_964478945.1 uncultured Spirochaetaceae bacterium
CAAGTTCCACAACCGGTCCACCCTCTACAGATTCATTGGGAGCTCCGAGCATCTGCATGTAGAGCTCGGGATTGTTCGCCACATCAAACACGGGAATCCTATCGCTCTGATCATGGGCAAATGCCCTGGCTATTCGCCCCCTTGGAGTAATCACACAAGACCTTCCTGCATCTCTTCTACCGATGCGAGAATCGCATCAGCCATAAAGTCCAGTTGCTTTTTACTAAGACCATATATGGGCAAGTGGGTAAATGTATGCAGGAATGCATTCTCTGCGACAGGGCATGTGTTTGCAATTGCCTTCGTATCATATCCCAATTGATCCACAATGGAGAATCGATACATGGGAGCAAAGTGCGGAATAGTGGTAACCCCTTTTTCTGCAAGTTTCTTTCTCAGCACACGCACATCGGCCCCGGCTTTTTCAGGATCGATTTGGAGAAGGTACAAATGATACGTAGGCTTGGTATCATCACTACCCAACGGTTGCACCGACAATGCATCGCAACCTGCAAGTCTTTCATTCAGGTAACGGGTATTTCTATAGCGCTCTTCAAGTATCTTGTCGTAACGCTTCAATTGACTGAGCAAACCAACGGCTTGAATTTCCGTACTGGAGGAATTATTTCCCACGAAGTACTCGGATTTCCCTTCAAGGGCAACCACATCGTACAACCAATCTTCAATGGTCTTCGACATATCCAACCCAAGAAAGCGTGATTTCTTTAGATCCTTCCTGAACGGAAGAGAGGAAACAACAACCCCACCTTCACCATAGGAAGTCATATTCTTCACTTCATGAAAACTAAATGAACCAAAATCGCCTATAGTCCCCAAGCGCCGACCTTTGTAGGTTCCTCCAAACGCGTGGGCTGCATCTTCAAGTACCAGGATATCATGCTTTCTCGCAATCTCCATCAAAGGATCCATGTCAACAGGATACCCACCGATATGCACAGGAACGGCAATCTTGGTTTTCTTGGTAATCTTACGCTCCATATCCAAAGGGTCCATATTCAACGTGACGGGGTCAACATCGACGAACACCACTTTCGCACCTACCGCCAAGGGGTACGCCATGGTCGCAATAAAGGTGATGGCCGGCATGAGCACTTCATCTCCCGCCTTCAAACCTGCATACCTATAGGCAATCTCGAAACCAGCGGTCGCATTTGTAATGAAGGTACTCTCCTGGACTCCCAAGTAGGCGTCCACCTCCTTTTCCAATTCTGCCACCTTCTCACCCAAAGAAAGTTTTCCCGGAGGGGTTCCAATCTTGGCAAGGCTATCCAAAGCGTGCTGAACCCCCGTTACCGCAGTGTCGTATTCAGCACCGTCCCCCTGCAAAAGGAATCTCACCAGATCCATGATATCTTCTGCTGTATAGGATTCTCCAACTGCTGCCCAAGGGACTTCAGAAAGTCCTGTGTTATATCGGAAATCCGAAGGCTTATTACCCATATCTGCTCCTTTCTTCCAGCCACATTCTGCCTAGGTCATGTCACCGAATGTTCTATATGCTCAAGTATTCTACGTCATGGGTTTTGTGTTGTAACTGTAATATCTTCTTGTCGTTCTATACAATCTTCAGGATTTCAACAAGTATTTTTACTGATTACTCACTATATTGCATAGAATAAATATTCTGTATAATTATTACATTTTAATTTACTTCGTTAAATTATTACAGATGATATATTGGGCATTTATCCGGTGGACTACTGCATATCTGGATTTATTGCACTTCCTATCAACAAACGAGACAACTCTTCTAAAAATATTGGCACAACTATCAGAATCCTTATCTTTCAATCGAATGGATGATATTTTGATACTGACACAAAGTTTGTAAAAGTAGGTAACGGGAAGAAGATCCTTGTTCTGTGCATTCGGCACTTTATGTGCAATTCGATTTGCATCATCGATGCAAACGCATCGGGAAAGACCAATGTGAGGTCTCCTGCAAATCGCCAATAAAGATGTTCGAATCTATTTGATATCCTATGGACTCAGAATCCCCGCCCTCCGTTGTCGCTCCTGATCAGGTATGGAACCGCATGTTTCCTACATGAGGTCAACGCATATGCAAACTCAAAGGGACTTGCTCCCATCGAACTACATATCGGAGGAGCCGTTATAAATTTCTATAGATCAATGGGGCTCCTGAGTGATCGCCTATTCAAAGGAGGAACATCGAGTCCCGAAACCTATCTCTCGGTGTGTCGAAGTACTTTTGGCACCAAATTCTTCGACGCGTTAGCTAGATACCTGCAGGAGACAGGAGCGGATGCACTGGTGGTACATCGACTGATGAATATCCCATTCGCTGATGCAAAGGGAGTTCATACACTACTTGCCAAACCAAATAATTTTACTTGACTCGAATGCCTACTTTCGATTGGCAGATAATTTGTATCCCCCTTCTCTCCCTTCGTTACAAAAGAGCAAAGAATGATGAACTCCTCAATTTGGAGCGCACCATTCCTTTCCAATATCATGTGGAATTGACGACTGGCGATGCGATGATGACATCGCTCGTGAAAACGCTTGGCGAATCCTTCCAGACGTAGTGATACTGTAAATCCAGACCATAGTACTGTCAATTATGTGGATTCCGTTGCGAACACATACAGGCATCCCTGCCTTGTGGAAACCATCTCTTGTCTGGAGATCCCACGTAAAAGGACTTTAACTTGCTTGACGACATTCGGATTCAGGTGAATAATCCACATTGCCATTGTGTAAAGTATAGTGTAAAGTATAAGAGGAGAGAACATATGAGTGAAAAGAAAATGATATTGTCGAACGGGCCTCTAACCGCGGTATTGATTCAGATAAAGTTTTCAACGATTGTGCAAATTGCGAAATATATTCCGGATATTCAAGATAGCTTGAGAAAAAAATACCCTCTCTATGACGTGTTGCAAGGTGAAAACATTCAATCCGGACCTCATGGAGAAATCGAAAAGCAGGAATTTACCCAGTGGGTATTCTCCTCCAATGATTACTCTCGAAATATTATCGTTGACAATGAGAAAATTACGTACCAGGTTCTTGAGTGCCATGAATATGACTACGGAAGTTTCATTCATGAGTTTTTACGCATTGTTGGAAGTTTCGACAGTATCGTTGATATGTCATCCCTCACCCGGTTTGGATTGAGATATATAAACTCCATACCTGAGGTGGATGGTCTTTCTTGGAAAGATGTGTTGACCGAAGATTTTCACGGTATGACTTTCCCCAATAAGGTATCATGGTTTGATAATGCCTTGATGGCATTCTCCACACAACGAGGGGTAAATCTAAAAAGCATTGGAATGGTAAGCAATTTTCGATTGAAAATTACCCAGAACTCGAATGGTCCAAAATATCCCCAAGATATTGTAACATTCCCTTTGGGTGACATGGAATTCTTCAAGAATAGACCTCAAGTCACCTTTGTTGATATCGACCATTACATTCTCTTCAAAGCGGCCGAAAAAGAAAAAACAATCGGACGATTGGAGCAAATTTTCAACGAGCTTCACACTGTCATTGAAGAAGTTTTTTTCAATAGCTTGATTACCGCAAAGGCGAAAGAATTATGGAAGTAGCCATCATATCAAGAGTACACGGGTTATTTGAATTTCCCAGTAGGGCAGAAGCCTTCCCCGTAGTAGAGTATGTGGAAGACGGCTCCGTCAAAGCAACAGGTAAGCTTCAACCAGTGACCGATGAGAATCCGTGTGCCATCCCCATTACCACGATACAGAACATTCTTCATGAGACTGTGATAAAGAAGTTGCTGAGTAAGGATGTTGATTTCTTACCAAGTCTGAAACGATCATGTAGTATGTCGTTCGACAATACCGTTGAAAATGTTACCGATTACGAAGCATTATCTAGTATCATAAAGGATTACAGTGAACAGCTTGAGGATATCAACATATTCTTTTCCTTCAATAAGACTGAGTTGTCCAACATATTTGGTGTATCAAGAGTTACCATCTACGATTGGCTGAGCGGAAAGACAACTCCAACAGGTGATAACGCAAAAAAAATCAGTAGCATCCATAAGCTTTTATGCACTATCCCCAATAAGGGGAAGCCAATCTCTCGGACATACTTACGACAGAATATCAGCAAGTATGATAGATCGTTGATGGAGATATTCATTTCAAGTCAAAATATCGTGGAAGAGTACCAAGGTCTACATGAGACGATAGCAGCCATGATACATCATTCAGAAAAAACCCAAGAAAGATTGATCAAGCTAGCAAAATCTAAAAGACCAAGAGATGAAGTACTGGATTATAACCTCAAGAATATACATTTGTAGCCGAAGGGGTCTCTAGGAATGCAGGAATTGAAATATGAGAAGATTCAAGAGAACAATTGGAAACAGGGGGTGGTTGTTGAGAATCCTTTGAGGGAGGAAATAATCTCCCAGTCTCAATTTTATGATTTCTTGAAGGATTCCGATTCATTGATTCTGTATACACAAGATTGCGATTTGGTGAATTCAAGTTTGGAAAAAGAACCGTTTGTTGAATTCTTTTGTGTGAAAAGGATACAATCCATCAATCACAGTCTTACTTTTGGTAAGAACCCGAGAAAGATGCATCTGGCAGTAGGTCCTCTCATCAATTACGAGTTTGATATCAATAAAAGAGTCAAGGTATCTAGAGAAATCTTAGTGGATATTCCCTTAGAAGCCGAACACCCAATAATTCCAAAAAAAGACATGGATATGGTATTGGGATGGTTCTCTAAAAAGTACTCAAGACCTGCATTCCCAGACACCTTTAATAACATCATTAAAGATATCCCCAAAATTGATCGACAACTGACAAAGATCAATTGTGATTTTCCTATGATAAAGAGAATCTTCTTTTCATTGGACCCAGACCAAGAGATAGGCCCCTCAGAAAAGTATGATCTCGATGTAACCATCTTATTGTCTGGCTTGTCTTTTGAATCTGACGATAGCATGAAGGATACCATCGTCCCAAAATTTGAAGCATTATTCGGTACGAAAAAACTACACCTTTCCGAAGTTGTCTGTGTCTTTGAGGATGAAATGACAGTGTATGATTTAGGAATTTTCAAAGTATGGGATAAGGAATACATCACTCTAAGAAATGATTTCCCTTCAACTTGACCACTGGCGAATACAGCATCCAACCTCCCCCCTTCTTCCGAAAGAGCATCAATGCCACTGATAATTCCCAATTTTTCGCACTGAATAATCAATTTTTCATATTGAGCGATCAACAGCACGAACCTTAGAATTATTGATGAAACCAGCGCAGGAGGCAGGAAATGCTGCATGATCCGGGAAGTTATAGTGAACCGAAACTATTCGAATCGATCGAATTGACCGAGAAAGAGAAGACTGTACTACGACATTTGGGAGAACAGATCGCCTCGATCGCATCCCTACCGGTACACAAGGAGAAGGCCGAACTCTGGCGGGCTTTGAACGACCTCGAATCGAAACGACCCATGGTCTGGATCAACGAAATCCCCTGGCACGAAATGAATGTGAACGATGAGCTCACACTTCGTTGCGAACACCCTTGGGCGAAGGATCTTGAAACCACGCTACGCAGGACCATCTACCAGTGGAACCACATGAAAGGCGACATGGTCGTCAACGACTATATCGCCTGCCCCCTGGTGATCCACTCCACCGACTTCGGCATTCACGAAGAAGTTGATGTGCTTAAGACCGATGATGAGAACGACATCGTCTCCCGCCACTTCCACATCCAGATCGCCGAGATGGCCGATGTCGAAAAAATCCAGATGCCGAAGGTCATCCACTACGAGAAGGCTACCGAGGCCTCCTTCGCCACCATGAAGGAACTCTTTTCGGACATCATCGATGTGAAGAAGGAGGGACAGACCCATATCTGGTTCACACCCTGGGACTACCTCATACGTTGGACCGGAGTACAGGAGGCCATGATCGCCCTCCTTGACGATCCCGACATGGTCAACGCGGCAGTGGAACGGATGGTCGATGCATGGATGGTCGAACTCGACCAATTCGTCGAGCAGAACCTCCTCTCACTCGATTGCAACAACACCAGAATCGGCAGCGGAGGCTACGGCTACACCTCGCAATTGCCCTCCACACCCTACGATCCCGATCGTGTGCAACCGCACAACATGTGGGGTTGCTCCAATGCCCAGATCTTCAGCGAAGTCAGTCCCGACATGCACTGGGAATTCGCCATGCGTCACGACCTGAGGTGGATGGAGAGATGGGGACTCACCTACTACGGTTGTTGCGAACCGCTGCAGAACAAGATACATCTGCTCAAGCGCATCCCCAATTTGCGCAAGGTCTCGGTCAGCCCATGGAACAACTACCAGAAGATTCTTCCCGGTCTCGGTACAGACTATGTTGCCAGCGTCAAACCGAACCCCGCCATCTTCGCTGAAGAGGGCTGGAATCCGAAGGAAGCCCGGCAGAATCTCCAAAACGCATTGGATGCGGGAGAAGGAAAGAGCCACATCGAATTCATCATGAAGGACATCTCCACCGTACGCTACCGACCGCAACTGCTCTGGGAATGGGCCGATATTGCGATGGATCTGGTGGAATCCTGATCGGTTCCCAATCACACATCGTTCAAACAACCTAACGGTGGGACGGGTCTTGGACCAAAGGTGGTCAAAGGCCCGTCCTTAACGATGGGAGACGATCTCTCAATTCATTATCTGTGTGCAATCATCCCACATAATCACTCGGAGAGGTGCCGGTGAACTTCTTGAAGGTCGTGTAGAAATAGCTGCCGTCGGCATACCCGACCGCCTCGGCCACATCCTTGGCCTTCATATTGCCCGAAGTTAGCAACTGCTTGGCCTTCTCGATGCGATATTCGTTCAGATACCGTGAGAATGATACTCCGGTACTCTCTTTGAAGACTTTTCCCAGATAGGCTGCCGAGAGACCGAAATGGTCCGAGAGGGTCTTGAGCGAGATCGGTTCACTGTAATGCAATTCGATACACACATTGAGACGATCGACCAGTGACCCGGAGAGTTGCCGTGTCTCCATCAGTCGTTCGACGATCTTCACCGCGAGATTGTGCAACCAATCGAGTGAGCGCGATACGGTAGGTTGCTGGAAAAGCCCTTTGTAGAGCATTTCGTAGCCACCGGCAAGCGCCACTCCATCTTCGCCCTTCTTGTCGGCAAGGGTAAGGAGATTGCTCATCAGCTCGATGGCGAAGCCTCCGAAGTATTCCTCTCCCACAATCTCCTCATTCACCACCCTCCTCTTGATATCGTCGAAGAAACCGGCGATCTCCTCGAGATTGCCTTCGAGTATCATTCGTGAGAGGTCCTCACCATGGAAATCCTCGAATCCCAAGCCCTTGATGAGGAATGAATCGACATTCTCCTTGGTGATGATCCGCACGGGAAGATAGGTGATCGGATCGACCCTGAAGCCCTTGAACCAGTCGGCTGCGATCTTCACTGCGATCGAGCCGTCGATCTCGGGCGGTTGCCAGGTGACCGCAGAAAGACTTCCGTTGCGAATGAAACCGAGCCCTCTGCGGGTGGCCCCGTTGGCGACACGTACGATATCCTCGCGGCCACACTCGGCGAGCGCCCGGTTGATTCCCTCCTGGGGAAGACTATCATCGGCGGATACGATACCCACCAAATCCGAACCATACTCTTCTATCCAACGTCGCACGGTTAGCCTACTCTGCTCACGATTGAAACCCGTGAACTGCTTGTCCAGGAGTTTCAGATGGGGAGCGACCGCGGCGAGTTCGGAGATAATCCCCCAGGTTCGGGCAAGGTAGGTGCTGGTACCCGGTTGGTGGGTCAAAAGACAATAGCCGCCGGGACGGTCGACCCGGGATGCGAAATGGCGGGCAAGCAGTCGCTGCTGTCCCCAATCGTCGGGACCCGACCAGGCGATGATCCTACAATAGGATTCGGCATCGAGGACCTGGTTGGAACCGATGACCGGGATCCCCATATCGTAGGCCAGACGGATGCATTCACATCCCCCGGTGAGCTCGACCGGGGCAAAGATGATCATGTCGGGTCTCGTATTGAGGA
>CAYZJV010000088.1:0-7756 GCA_964478945.1 uncultured Spirochaetaceae bacterium
CTCAGCTGAAATTTAGCACGGCACTATTTGGGGGTTCCACGCCGATTCGGTGAGGAACCCCTTATCTTTGATGGAGCTGCTCCGAGTTCCTTTCTGATGGTCTTGTTGAAATGGTTGATGTCGGGAATTCCCACCGCTTGGGCAATCGATTTGATCGCCAGTGAGGAGTGCCTGAGCAGAAAATCGGCCTGCTCGCACCGTTTCCTACGGATGTAGGCCTCGATCGTACAATCGAAATGGCGTTTGAACAGTTGTATGAGATAGTTGTGCGAGACCCCAGAATGCATGGCCAGATCGCGTATGACGATTGGCGTGCTGTAATGTTGGTTGATGTAGCTCACCACAATCTGCACACTTGAGGGCAGTGAATCCAGAATCGGTTCCATATGTGCATTTTCATCAGAGATGCGCCACAAGAGATTCCACAGACAGACTTGGGCCTTCAAAGGCTGGTCTTCGTAGGAACTGCCGATGAGTTCCATATCCCTTACATAATTGTCGAAATGTTCGAAGGGACCGTTGATCACAGGAAAGGACCATACAGGATCATCGGCAGCGGATGTTGCCCCTGGAATGAAATGGACATAATAATGCGGCGCATGGTCGGGAAATTCCCACTCCAAGGGCGTTTCAGGGGGAGTGATGCTCGCGGTTCCCGCCGATATCGTGAACTGTTCTCCTTGGAGACGCAGTTTCCCAGTATAGAAATAGAGGTGGAGTCCCCAGACCCCATGCATCAGAAAACGTTCCTTCTTCAGGTGTCCATGCAGACTGAGACCAGCCTGTACGATCTTCGGTGGTGCTCCCAATGGTACGGTTATGTTCATAGTGTGATTATATACCAGTGAATGGGGATATTCAACAATTGACTGCTAAATAATGAGCATTTACCATGATCACATGCACAAAGGTTTTGGAGGATGCTACACCTTGCTTTGGAAGCTGTATGGGAGGGGCAAGTGAAATCCTACCGAGTGGCACAAGTTCAACACAATGAATGATGGAGAAGAATAAACTACGGATCGATCCCTGCAAATTCCATGTATGATATGCCGAAAAAATGGATGGGGCGATCCTTGAATCGTGTAATCTCCTGCCTTGTGCAGGAATAACATTAGGAGGATACGTATGAAAAAAGTTCTCACAGTACTTATGGTGCTCACCATGGTGCTCGTCCTCGGTGGACAACTCTTCGCAGCTGCCCAAGCCGAAACCGGCAAGCCGAAAGTGGCCGGAGTCGTCTTCCAGGAAGACCAGTTCATGAAATTGCTGCAGTCGGGCTATCGTGATGCGGCCGAAGCCGCCGGATTCGAATTCTATCCCGGAAACACCAACGGCGATGCTGCCAAGGAAGCCGAATTTTTGAACACCTATGTGACCCAGGGGTACAAGGGTGTCGCAATCAGCCCGATCAGTGAGGAAGCCTCGTTGAAGGTGCTCACCGATGCGGCCAACAAGGGTTTGCTCATCGGTATTTCGAACCATGAATTCAAGCTCCCTTTCCTCACCGGTGCCTACACTTCCGACAACTACAGTCTCGGATCGTCTGTCGGTAAGGCAGCCGCCGAATACATCAAGAAGAATCTCAGTGGCGATGTGAAGATTGCGATCGTGCAGTTCAAGACATTGCTTCCCGAGCAGTCGACCGCCCGCAGCACCGGATTCCTCGATCAGGTCAAGGATCTGCCTGGAGTCCAGGTCGTGACCGACCAGGATGCATGGTTGCAGGACAAGGCCATCACCGTCGCCGGCGACATCATTACCGCCCATAGCGATATCGATATCATCTTCAGTGCGAACGAAGGTGGAACGATCGGTTCAACCATGGCAGTCAAGAACGCCGGCAAGGCCGGGCAGATCGTTGTCTTCGGTTTCGATGGCAGCGAGCAGATGGTCCAGTTGTTGAAGGATCCCGCGAACATCCTCCAGGCAGCGATCGCCCAGGATCCCTATACCATCGGAATCAAGACAATGGAATCGGTCATCAAGGCGGTCAATGGAGAAGACTACAGCGATACGAAGGGCAAGTCCTTCATCGTCCCCGGAATCCTTCTCGAAAGGTCCAATCCCGCAGGTCTCGATACCTTCCTTGCCGACTTGAAGTCGAAGATGTAGGGTTTTCACATACATCGTAAGATGGTAGAAACACATAAGTAGTAGGTGGAGCTTGGGAAATTCCCGAGCTTCACCGTCATGTGTCATGGTAGAATGGCAACGAGGTGATGATGAGTATCCTACGTGCGAGCAATATTACAAAACGCTTTCCCGGTACCGTTGCACTCGACGATGTATCGATCTCCTTCCAAAGCGGCAAGGTGAATGCATTGGTCGGGAAGAATGGTTCGGGCAAGTCGACATTGGTGAAGGTCATCAACGGCGCCTACAACGAATTCGACGGGAATTTGTATTTGGACGACGTTGAGTTCCGATACCAACAGCCGAAGCAGGCTTTTGATGCCGGAATCGCGACCGTGTACCAGGAGATGAGCCTTATCCCCGGGCTCTCCGTGGCTGAGAACATACTTCTCGGCCGGTACAGGATGAAGGGGAAGTTCATAGACTGGAAAGAGACCTTCCAGGATGCGCAGGATATTCTCGACGACATGGGAGTAACCCTGCCGGTGAAGGAAATTGTGGCCCACCTGTCGGTGTGGCAATGCCAGGTGATCGAAATCGCCAAGGCGATGAGTGTGAACCCCAAGGTCCTGATCCTCGACGAACCCACATCGGCACTTGCCCAGCATGAAACCGAGATGCTGTACGAGCTGATAAGAAGGTTGGTGAAGAAGGATGTGATCGTAATCTACATTTCGCACCGACTTCAGGAGCTGTGGGAAATCGCGGACACCTGTTCGGTGCTGCGTGATGGGAAATACGTGGGAACATTGGATATGCCCGAGGCAACCCACGCCGATCTGCTTTCGCTGATGTTCGGAGACCTTACCCTGAAGAAGCGGCCAGTCGATGTGGTGGCCCAAGAACAGGTGGTGTTCAAGGTCGACAAATTGACGAGGGAACCGGCCTTCAGGGACATCTCCTTCGAGCTGAGGAAGGGCGAGGTGCTTGGAATCGCCGGGATGCTTGGTGCGGGAAGGACCGAATTGTTGCGTGCGATCTTCGGTGCCGACATACCCGATTCGGGTACGATCCATATCGATGGCGAGGAGGTGAAGAATCCCTCTCCCGTATTGATGAAGCACAAGGGAGTGGCGTTCATACCCGAAGACAGGAAACAACAGGGACTGGTGCAGATTCTCTCCATAAAGGACAACCTGAACCACTCGAGTCTCGATCTGATCTCAAACGGGATCTTCATCGACAACAAGAAGGAGGCGGAGTTCTCCAAGCGGCAGATCAAGGATCTCGACATCAAGATTCCGGGTGAGGAATACCCCATGACCAGTCTCTCCGGAGGCAACCAGCAGAAGGTGGTGGTGGGCAAATGGCTGAACATCGGACCCAAGATCGTGATCTTCGACGAACCCTCGCGGGGAATCGATGTGAATGCGAAGCAACAGATATTCCAAATCATCTGGGATCTGTCACGACATGGATTGAGTTCCATCGTAGTCTCCTCGGAGCTGGAGGAGTTGCTTGAGATCTGCAACCGCATCCTCATCATCAAGGATGGCCAATTCACCGATGAGGTGAATCCGGATGAACTATCGGTAAATGAATTATACGCACTGTGCATGGGAGGCAACTGATTATGATTAACGGAGCTCAACTGGGAGAGAAGGCCTACCGCATCTCCCAACTGTCCAAACGATATATGATGGAGATCATACTGGTGATCCTGGTGCTCCTGTTGATCGTGACGGCACCGGGGTTCTTCACCCTTGGAAATATCCTGAACATCTTCAGGAACGTGGCGATCACCGGTGTGATCTCATTTGCGATGACCATGGTGATCATTGGAGGAGAGATTGATCTTTCGGTCGGTTCCTCGATCGCCCTCTCGGCTGTCATCACCTCAACGGTCACAGGAAAACTTGCCGAAGCGGGGGTGATGCCCATGGAATCGGCAGTATGGATCGGCATGCTGGTGGCGATCATCGTAGGTATGGGGATAGGTTTGTTCAACGGTTTCGTGCGAACGAAGTTCAACATTCCTTCGTTCATCGCCACCTTGGCGATGTTGAATGTGCTGTACGGAATCGCCGCGATCATATCAAAAGGTTTTCCCGTCACCACACTTCCCTCATGGTACAACTGGATCGGTGCCGGTCGTTTCTTCAACCTCATACCGGTTCCCGCCCTTTGGCTCATCATCGCCTTCATATTCGTGTATGTGATCATGAACAAGACGAAACTCGGTCGCGAGATCTATGCGGTGGGAGGAAACCCCGAAGCAGCACGACTGTCGGGAATCAATGTCAAGTTCGTGAAGATCATCATCCTCATGATCGTACAGATGTTCGCCGCCTTCAGCGGAATCATCCTTTCGGCCCAGGTGATGTCGGGTTCCTCGACCTTCGGAAGAGGGTATGAGATGGATGTCATTGCAGCGGTCATCATCGGTGGTGCAAGCCTCAGCGGTGGTATCGGGAAAGCCTGGGGAACCTTCATCGGTATCGTATTCATGGGAGTGATCAACAATGGAATGACACTCTTCGGAGTCGGAGACTTCGAAAAGTACGTGGTCAGGGGATTGCTGATCCTGGGAGCGGTCATGCTCAATACGATCCAGCTGCAGAGTCTGCAGAAGGTGAAGCAGAAATAATTGGAAGGCACGGTATCCAAGGGTCCCTCGATTCGAGGGACCTTTTGCCAAGGGTGCAAACCTATTGGGCGAAGGCCGCCCATTGTGGTAGGATGAAACTATGAGTGAATGTGGAACCCTCACGGTCGTGACCCATGCGCAGACTTTGCGCATACCTTGTGAAACGGACCGGACTGTCCTCGAAATGTTGATGGACAACGGTATCACCGATATCAGCAGTCCTTGTGGCGGCAACGGTCTCTGTGGCAAATGCCTTGTACAGGTCGTGGAAGGCAACGGGGGAACCATCCATGGTGACGAGAAGCGACTGCTTACTCCCGACCAGTTGGAAGCGGGCTTGCGAATGGCCTGTCGCATGCGTGTCGGAAAAGGCAGCAATCTCACGATCAAGTTGCTCAACACCGAAGAGGACGCCCAAGTGGTCGCCAACTACGATGTCGCCGAGAGTGTGAAAGATACCGAGGATGTGTTTGAAAAGGACACCTATGGATGTGCGATAGACATCGGAACCACGACGGTGGTGGTCTATCTGGTACGCCTCGATACCCATGAAGTGATCGACCACCGTTCAGCAATGAACCGACAGAGGGCCTATGGTGGCGACGTCATCAGCCGTATCCAATACACCAGCGAACACGACAACGGATTGCAGCTGCTCCAGTCCGAGATAGTAAAGCAACTCGATGCCATGATCTCCGGGTTACTTACCCAACACGGCATTTCCCATACGAAATTGTCTACCGTCGTGGCGGTGGGCAATCCCACGATGATCCACCTCCTCGCTGGAGCCGATCCTGCCGGAATCGCCTGCGCTCCCTTCACTCCCGCCTTCGTCGATCGGAAGACCATGATGGCACACGAAGTGGGATTCACCTCCGTACCAGAAGCCACGCTGCTGCTACCCGGTTCCGTTTCGGCCTATGTGGGTTCCGACATCACCGTAGGTGTGTACTCTTCCCAAGTGACCGAACCGGGCAAGGTGGTGCTCTACATCGACATCGGAACCAATGGGGAGATCGTCCTTTGGGACGGAGCGAACTTGCACAGTTGTTCTTCGGCAGCCGGTCCCGCCTTCGAAGGAGCCTCGATACGATACGGCATGGGAGCCATCCCTGGTGCAGTGGACCGTATTTGGAGAGCAGAAGACGGTTCAGTGACCCACTCCACCATAGCAGCCCGCTCTGCGAGGGGAATCTGTGGATCGGGTATCATCGATGTGATGGCACTGTTGTTGGAGATGCGACTGGTCGATGAAACGGGAGCCATGGACGACGAGTATCCCGATGCAGATAAGTACCTGGTGGACTCTCCCGATGGAACGGCTCTCAAGATCACCGATACGGTTGCATTCACCAGTCGTGATGTGAGGGAAGTCCAGTTGGCCAAGGCCGCCATCGCAGCCGGTGCCGATGTCCTGCTCATGGAAGCGGGTTTGACCCATGAAGATCTCGATGCAGTGGTTATCGCAGGAGGATTCGGTAGCTACATCGACAAGCTGCATGCCCAGAGGATAGGCCTTTTGCCGCCTATCGCTACGGATAAGATTCTCACCGTGGGCAATGCGGCCGGGAAGGGTGCCCTTGCACTCCTCATGCACCACAAGGCCTCCGATGCAGTCGAACAGCTGAGGAAACAGACGAACTACATCGAATTGTCCTCATCAATGGCTTTTCAAGAACGCTACGTTGAACATATGATGTTCAATGAGGAATAAGGATGATAGGACCCAGGACGACCCAACATGAAATTCCGCAAGGAGTGCGGGAGGTTGCCGACCACTACAGCAGGGCCACCGGAATTCCCTGCATGATACTCGATGTGGCCAACGCACATCTGATGGACGACCACTGTAAGGTCTGTGCGATGGTGAACGCCACCGATCCACAACTTTCCGAGCGTTGCGTGCAGACCCATCTGCACAATGCGATGCTCGCCGAACGTTTCGGTGGTTCCTACATCTACTTCTGCCTTTTCTCCATGCTCTACTGGGTAAGTCCGGTCTACATGAACGGGAAGATGGAATATGCAATCATCGCAGGTCCTGTGATGGTGCTCGAGGACTCCGAAGCCCTGGAGGACCCGATGGTAACCTCCGACGATATCCGCGAACAAGTAAGGCAGGAGTTGGCACTGCTGCCCCATCTTGAAATCTCGCGCGTGCACAACCTGAGTGAAGTGCTGCGCATGTGCGCAGGATGGGCCAGCGGCTATGCCGAGCATCGCATGGTCGAGAATCGACAGATCACGCAAATGCAATCACGCCTCTCCGAATATATCCAGGAAATGAAGGAGGACGGTGATTCCGCAGTCGACCGGCTGCGATGCTACCCGATAGAGAAGGAAGACCGCTTGCAGGAAGCCATCCGATGGGGGGACCGTCAAACAGCACAACAGGTGATGAACGAGTTGCTGGGAATGATCTTCTTCGTGAGCGGCAACACCATCGACCGGGTCCGTTTCCGTGTAATGGAACTGGTCTCCCTGTTCAGCCGGGCAGCGGTGCAGGGGGGTGCTCCCGAGGATGAGATACTCGAGATGAGCTATCGTTGCCAACGTGAGGTGAACTACTACCACAGTCTCGAGGGGATGGCCCTGTGGCTATCCAAGATCCTCCACCAATTCACCGATCTGGTGTTCGCATCCAAGGACACCGAGTACGGGACCATGATCGCACAAGCGATCCGCTACATCCGCAAACATTATAAGGAACACCTCACCCTTGAGGACACCTCGGCCGCAGTCTCACTGAGTCCCAACTATTTCAGCCGTATCTTCAATGCGAAGATGAACATCTCGTTCACCTCGTATGTGAACCGACTCAGGATCGAGGAAGCCCAACGACTGTTGCTCAATACACGGCTCTCGCTTGTGGAGATCTCGGGAGCGGTCGGATTCGAAGACCAGTCCTACTTCTCGAAGGTCTTCAAGAAGATGACAGGCCTCACCCCAGGTCAATACCGCAAGAGGGCAGGCCGCTTCCCCACCGACAACCAGGAGATCCATGGGAATGGGAATGGATTCGACAGGGTGTAG
>CAYZJV010000089.1:0-7698 GCA_964478945.1 uncultured Spirochaetaceae bacterium
CCATTGGTTATAGGTATCCCGAATTCCAACTGTTGGGATATGGCACTCGTCGCGCCAGGATTCGAGGGTAAGATCGGACTCGAGATAGGAACCGGGCAGAGGACCTACTTCATTGATGAGGTCTACCGCCAATCCTTCATCGGAGTCATTGACCCCCCGCATCAGACGTTTGAGGGATGCAACCACATCATCGTCGATAACTGCTTTCACGGTGCTCACCCCTATTTCATCGTGCAATCCACCTTGGAAGGAAATTGCGGTTGCTCCACTGAGGACTTGGAGCACCAAGGCACTGGTAAGTTCGTACCCAGCTTGGTAGTCGATCATCTTGGAGCTGGTCCAAGCGGCAGCATTGGACCAACAGGGAATACCCAAATGCCTCCATACCTGGTTGAACGCCATGTCGGTAATGCTGTTCCCCATATCCCCAAAGGCCGGCATTCCATTGTTCATATTGGGTGTGAGCATCATGCTGTTTACCCACACACGTGCACCTTCCTTCAAAGCTTGTGCCATTACAATTCCCGCCAAAGCTTCGGCATTGTTGAGGATAACTGAACCGAGTGAGGTCATTGGGCCGGTCATGCCCCGAGTCACACCAGTAGCGAAATGAAACGGTAAGTTGTGCTCGGTATAGTTGCGCATTTGATCCGCCGTCTCAGCATAGTAGGTGAGTGGTGCCGCCGAGTTCACAATTTGAAACAAATCAACCTTGAATAAATCGGCCATTGCCGAGGTAAAACGATAATTATCGAATAGCGTACCTTCGATCTGCACTTTGCTCGAAACCCGAAATTTCGCAGCAGCGGATTCAATCAAACGCATACACTCGGGAACTTTCGCAAATCCAAAGAAGGGAAAGCAATTCTGGATATCTATGTTGGGGAGCGCATCAATCACCCTAATGTGGCGGTAGAACTCCTCTCTAGTTGGATCATGCATCCTCCAGTTATCGGCATCAACCAACGCCTTACCACAACCGTTGATAAAGTACGTCGTCTCACCTGGTTTGAACCGGATCGAATTCGAAGGATCCATGGCCTGTCCCTCGAAACTGCTTGGAGCACTTGCAAGCGCACGTCTAAGGATCTTTTCATCCATTCGAACCCGATCATTTTCAGTATCTACACGACACCCGTATGCGGCGAGAGTATGCTGCATTTGCTTGTCCTGAACCACCACACCGGTATCGGCGAGAACGGAAAAGGTTCCCTTGACCACCCGCTGGACCGTGCTGTTCCTAACAATATCGACATAGGGGAAATCGTGTCCCAACCCTTCTCTCATGCACCCACCTCCGACGAAAATTGCATTGCGAAGCTATGGTTCTTCACCATGTCTTAGCCTTTTCCTTACCATACACATACACCATGACAATAATGATTAGTCCCTGTGCGATCATCACACCGGAGATGGGAATATTCATCACAGTCAAAATATTGTTGAGGATGGTAAGGATAATGACACCCACTATGGTTCCACCGTATCCTCCGCGTCCACCGGTGATCGCAGTCCCTCCCACCACTACTGCAACGATTGAGTTCATGGAGTACTGCGCTCCAGCTTGAGCTGATGCGGTTCCTGTATAGCCGGTAAGGATCACTCCAGTGACGGCAGCGAAGATTCCCGAAAGGATGTAACAGGTAAATATGATCCGGTTTATCTTGATGCCAGAGAACCTTGCGGTAGTCCGGTTGTTCCCGATTGCGAATACCCGGCGGCCGAAGGGAGTCATCTTGAGTAGCACGATCATCATAATCGCAAGAACAACCCAGAAAATCACCACCCATGTAGTGAATCCAAAGATCTTCGGTTCATTCACCAAGTACCGTAAGAGTGGCGCAGCATTCCCTTTGGGTGCTCCTTTGCTGTAAAGCAACGCGATTCCCTGTATCACTGTACCCATTCCGATCGTCATGACTATCGGGGGTATTTTAAAATAGGTGATCCCGAACGCGTTGACAGTCCCCACCACTGCACCGATGCAGAGGATCGTTATCAAGGTGACGGGTATGTTCGAGTTATCCCCAACCATCATCTGCGCTGTCATAATATTGACCAATGTAACGACATTGGAGATCGACATGTCGATTCCTCCAATCAGGATAGCCAGGGTCTGTCCGATTGCAGCAATACCGATGAAGGAAGCGATCTTGAGGATATTTCCTACATTCCTGATTCCCAAGAAACCAGGTATGATTATCTGAGCTCCGATCAGCATGAGCATCAGAACGATACCCACCAGGTAGTTGCTACCAGAGATTTTCTGCAACAGCATGTTTCTGCGATTCAGTTCCATGTGCGACACCTTTTCACCTTATTGTCATTCCTATTTGATACCCAAGGATGCTCGATCCATAAATATTCATTCCTGTTCATTTCTTCCTCTTTGAGCTGATTGCGAGAGCAAAGATCAGGACCAAACCCTGAATCACGTACTGATAGAAGGAAGAGACATTGATCAGATTCAGTATGTTGTTGATGATCATTATGATGAAGGAGCCCCCAATCACACCGGAGACACCTCCTACGGAACCTGAGAGTGCGGTACCTCCTACCACAGCAACGGTAAGTGAGTTCACCGTAAATGAATTGCCAACCGTCGCATCGGCACAACGCATTTGTGAAGTGAGAAAGATAGAAGAGAGACTCGCGAGGAATCCTGCAAGGCCATAAGCGGTGAGTTTGATGCGTTCGATCGAGATCCCTGTGGTATAGGCAGCAAAGGAGTTACCTCCTACAGCCCGGACTTTCATACCGAATGTGGAACGGCTCGCAACCAAGTAGATAGCCACAAACATCCCGATCATAAGTACGATCGGAAAAGGAAAACCTTGTCGTCCCATGATGAACCTCGAGAAGATATTATGCACCTTCCCCCCAGGTACGGGGCATGCGAACAACGCCAAACCACCAAAAATGTTTGAAGTAGCGATAGTCACGATTACTGAGGGTAGGTGCATCTTGGTTATGAGAAAGCCGTTCATCAAACCACACAGCACACCCACTGCAATGGCTACAACCAAGGGTACAACGAATCCATATGGCTGCTCAGGTTGCATAAGCATGACAAAAACGACATTGACCAGACCTATGATGCTGCCAAGAGAGAGATCGATGTCTCCCATCAGCAATATGATCATTTGGGCACAGGAGACAATGAATATGGGTTGCGAACTCAGAATGAGGTTATTGATATTCCTCATCGAGAGAAAATCGGGATCAAGGATCCCGGCGACGATAACCATAATGAGCAAGAATAGGTACATGTACACGACATGTGTGTTTCTTTGCATCACTTCCTTGATTTTGAAACTGTTCATTCTCAGGTTCATCTTCGACATACCTCAACCCAATCCGACTGCACAACGCATGATCGACTCTTCAGACATCTCTTCCTTGGCTAAGATCCCACTCACCTTCCCCTCATAGAGGACGATTACCCTATCGCAGATTCCTATCACTTCCATGAGGTCGCTGGAAACTACAACTATACCCACACCTTGGGACGCAAGCTTTCTCATGATTGAGTAGAATTCACTTTTTGCCTCGATGTCGATTCCTCTTGTCGGTTCATTGAAAAGCAACACTTTTGGTTCAATCCCAAGTTCTTTACCAAGAACCACTTTCTGTTGATTACCTCCGGAGAGATTCTTCACAGCAATCTGTTCATTAGCACATTTGATCGTTAACCGTTTCACCATCTCTTGAGCGAAGGCCTTTTCGGCCTTTCGATCAATGAACTTGCGCCGTTTTCGCTTATCAAGACTCGCAAGAGCCAGATTGTCCTTCACGGAAAGATCGAGTAAAAGTCCTTCCGTCTTCCTGTCAACCGGCACCAGGGCAATACCCTGTCGGATTGCATCCCACGGCTTATGCATCACGACAGGTGTTCCATGAATAGAGACCGTACCTTTTGTGTGGGGCATCAAGGCTGCGATGCCATTGAGCAACTCGGTTTGACCGTGTCCTTGCAAACCTGCAATTCCAACGATCTCACCATGGTATACAGAGAAACTGACATTTCTAATCTTATTGCCGACACTGAACGACTCGACGGAAAACACCGTTTGTTCCGTATCGATTTCATTCAATTTCGGAAATATGCTGGTGAGGGACCTTCCCACCATCGCACGGATCAGCTTATTGTGATCTAGATCACTGGTTTCGTACGTACCAACCAGACGACTATCTTTCAGTACAGTCACACGATCGGTGATATCCAAGATCTCATCAAGTCGATGTGAGATGAACAGCAGGGTTTTTCCCCGGGCCTTCATTGTTCTCATTATCTTGAAGAGTTTCTCTACTTCACCTTGAGCAAGGGCCGAAGTGGGTTCGTCAAGGATGATGATTTCGGGATTGCGTACCAGAATCTTCAGAATCTCGGTCATTTGCTGTTCAGCGATACTGAGATTCTTGACTACAGCCCTGGGAGCCAGAATAATATTATATTCCTCCATCAATTGGGCAAGGTTGTTGGAAACTTGCTTCCGATCTATGATGGATAATTTATTCTTTGGCTCGATATTCAGGAATATATTCTCCTCGACGGTTAACTCGGGAATCAAAGTCAATTCCTGGTATACCATCGCTATTCCATGCTTCTGTGCAACATGGGGACTTTTAAACCGCATCGTCTCTCCGTTGAGGAACATATGCCCATGATCGGTCTCCAGCAGCCCTGAAATAATTTTGAGGAGTGTGCTCTTACCTGCACCGTTTTCCCCTGCAATACAATGGATTTCATTTCTTCTACAGGAAAAATCGACCTCATCCAGTGCGGTGACACCACCAAAGTGCTTGCTGATCTTCTGCAATTCCAAGATATTTTCCGCGTCCATCCATACCCCCTGGCACCAGCGTATCCTATTGCATTCGATGTGGCTACGCCCATACTCTTATACGTACCAAGGGTGGAACCTCCGTGGCTCCACCCTATTGTATTCTCGTAGAATCAGCGGCTAAAAAGTTCAGCAATCTGCTGGTCAGTCAGATTGGTGAATACCCAGAAACTATCTGGAAGATCCGGCTTCACATACTGATCGAGATTTTCCTCAGTTACCACCTGAAGCGGGAAGGGATGGAATCCACCAACTTCAATACCCTCGGCAGCCTTCATGCCCAGCTTAAGAGCTTCTACACTCACATAGGAGGGAGAATCCGGAGCAATGCTGGTGAAACCTTTGTCGCGATTCGCAACCCATGCCTTCAGCATACCGTTGTTTGCTTCACCAGTCATCGGAACCATATCCAATCCTCGCTCATTGAAAGCTTCGATCGCACCTTGGGTCATCGCTCCACCTTGGGACCACACACCGTCGATGTTACTGCCATGGGCCGCTATAAGCTGCTCGGCAATAATCTTTCCCTTCGCATAATCCCAGTCACCATAACCTTCTCCCAAAATATTGATTCCAGGGTAATCTTTGAACACCTCTTCAGCACCAGCCCAACGCTGCAATCCACCGGAAGCTCCGACCATTCCTTGCAAAAGGATGATATCACCCTTACCATTCAGTTCCTCAACAAGCCACTCAGCCCAGATTCTACCGAACTCTTCCTGCTTGACGCCAGTACGGGCGGTTTCATGAACTTGACCATCATCATATACAAGGTAATTATCAAAAGAGACTACCTTAATACCCTCTTCCATCGCCATGTCGACAACATCCGTCAAGGCTGATCCGGAAGCACAGGTGATTGCGATTATATCCACACCTTTGGTAATCAAGTCACGAACATCACTGATCTGTTTTGCGATATCCCCATTTGAGTTGGTGATATAATACTTATCAACCACACCTTGTGTCTTGAGTTCTTCACAAGCATTCTCAAATTCTGCGACCATCTGCATCCGCCAAGAATTACCGACGGAATAGTTCGAGAGAGCCACCGTATAAGGTCCTCCAGAGACTGAGAATTCCCCTCCAAACACCTCAACAGTACCTCGATCCGCATCGCTACTTGTATCATTCTGACCTGCTGCAAATACAAGCATGACAGAAACCAAAAGCAGCACCATGACCATCATAAGCTTCTTGTTCATAACTTCCCTCTCATTTTTACGTTTCATTCAATTTTTATGATTTTTTTGAATGTTATAATTACAATATCATACAGCTATCAGTAATTCAAGATCTATTTTCTTGAAATTTGTAATTTATGCATGTTTTATTAATTATACTATATTAATGTTCATTTTCTTTGAACGATAAGTATCAATTATACATATACTAGAGCCAATTGCAAAATGCTAATTATCATGTATGAATATACACGGATTTATGCATAACCATTCATACCAGGTGACATTACCGGCAACCAAAAGATTTTACCCCAGGATGACGGATACTATCACCTCCAAGGCAAATCGATAGACGCACCAAGGTGTCCCTTCTTCATTGGAGGGGTGTTTTCAGTTCAACTTGGCTGTTGTTTACGATGCCCTGTGTGCCTTGTGTTGCTCGTACAGAATCAGCACGTTTCGCACCTTCTTCATCGTGGTGAGCAGGACGGCGAGGGAAATCTCATACCGTGCATGGCAACCACGCTTGTAGATCACATCGGGAAGATATCCGTCCTTGAGCTCGCTGTTGGTCCGTTCCACGGTGGTTCGTGCGGCATACCGTTTCTGGGAAGCGGGGTCCAGGGGATTGGCAACCACCCCCTTGTAGGCCTAGGCCCTGCGGTCGATGATGGCCTTGCGCCCGATCATGCCGACATAGTCATTTATCACGGGACTGATGTACCCCTTGTCGAGCAGGGTATACAAGAAGTCGGCGGTTTCCCTGGTCTTTTTCATCAGCGGTACGGCGACCTGGCTGTCATGGACCGAGGCTCCGGTCACCGCGAAGCTCATCGGAACCCCATGGTCGTCGGTGGCCAGATGTGCCTTGTAGCCGATGAACCATTGTTTCTTACCCTTGGAATTCTGCTTCGCGGTAAGCGAGCAGCGCAGTTCCAGCTTCCCCAGCGATGTCTCGAACGATTCCTGCAGATAGGCGATCCGTTCTCGCTCCAGTTGCGCTTGACGCTCGCGATGCTGCCGTTCCTCGAGCGAACCCTTTGCCTTACGCCCTCGCTTTTTGGGGGGCTTTGCCTTCGGGACTCTTGTCTTGACGGGTTTCTCCCGCGCCTCGACGATCGTGCTGTCGATGCTCAGGTGCCCAACGGCAAGCCGGTCCAGTGATTTCGTATAGTCTTGTACCACTCGTGTATGCAAATCCGCGGGGTCCACGATCTGCTCAACTTCCCTGGACAGCCTGCTCACCGTCGCCTCGCTGGGGACTGCGGTGATGCCAAGCATATCCTTCAGATTGCCGTTCTCCCGCAGCAAAAGCAGCGTCTGCTTCATCGTCCGCATCTGGTACGAGAGTTTGAGCAGCATGATGCCGAGGATACTGGTCAAAGCGTAACCGTTCCTTCCCCTGCGGTGGTACTTGCCGAGCATCCGCCGTTCATCCGATGACAGCAAGGACCGGACAGTTTGGAAATAGTTTAGGAACTCCAGTTCCCTCGCCGACGGCTGTCGAAACAAACAGGACGTGAAAGCGTCGGACGAGAACAACAGGGATTGAAGAGCCAGGGTGTTTGGTGTAGAATGTGCCATATAAAGGACTTCCTTTTCTCAGTTTTGTTGTGGTAACTAAACTGTAACAGAAAAGGGTCCTTTTTTCTATATCCATCAACAAATTG
>CAYZJV010000090.1:0-7417 GCA_964478945.1 uncultured Spirochaetaceae bacterium
AAATCGTACCAGTTGCCGATGCTCCCTTTGTAGTCGAGATTGAACGTGAACGATTCCTCGTAGCTCACCACGGTACGACCGGGAATCGTGACTCGATACATGATCGTTCCGCCCACATTGGGGTTGGTATGGTTGAATTGGAATTTCGTTTGATCCACAGGAGAGATCCGCAACCGGTACTTGTTGTACTCCTCGTTCGATTGGAACTGAATTCCTCCAACTGCGATAACGGGAAGTCCCGCCTGATAGGGGTATGGTACGGGAATATGGTCGGCTGCGACATATTGTTCCACCAGAAGGTTGGTGACGGGGGGCACCGGAATATCCTTGTTGCGGAAAAAAACGGTCATTTGGAGAGTCTTCTCGGCAAGCACATTTCCGTCGATATCATAGATCTGTATCTGAAGAGGAAAGTAATAGGTACCTCTCCATGATTGTCCGCTGTTCGGCGGAAGGGAGGTGACATCCATGTAGAGGTTGGTCTCTGTCGGTGTTGTTCCCAGTGCCCCCGCCACAATGGGATAGTCGACCAATGGAGATACGCTTTGGATTGGAAGACTCTGATGTTGTAGACGTATGGTCGCATCCATGAACTTGGTCGGATCATCCATTTTGACAAAACGGAAAACTTCCCCGGGAGCATCGAAACGTATATGCACAGTCTCATATCCGCCGGGAGGAATTAGAGTCATTCCAGTCAGAATCCTGGCAAAGTTGATGTTGGCAAGGGTGGTGTTCCAGGAGTCGATCGAACCGTCGTAGAAATTTGCGCCTGAAGGGGTGAGTTCCAGAAAACTTATGTCATACCAAGACGAATTAGCTATTGAGACAGCCCCTATGGGAGTGGGGGACATATAGAGGACAATAAGTAATATTTTTATAAAATAGATGATTCTATACATTGGATAGAATATAATCATCTTTTTGAAACATGTGTCAAGAGTAAAGTGTTATGAAATTGATCCAATTTAGTGAAAATGACTTTTCTTCATAGTGATACGAAATTTTTTTCTACGAAAGCAGGCGAGAAGACGCACTGAACGAGAGGGGTGGGAGGCACCATCAAAGATGCAATCACGAGGCATTGAATATCGCGACAGCTTTGGTATTTGCGGTAATGGTGATGGTCGGTTCCTGTTCGGTGGTACTGTCGGTGGGTTCCGAACCGAAGGATCCCCCGGCTCCTTGAGTGTAGATGTCCCATCTCACAAACACATATCCACTGTTGGCATTGCATATGAGTGTGACCGTATCACCCGATGCGAACGAATCTTCATACGGTTCGTACGATACATCACCCCCTCCCTCACTGTCGTCGGAATTTAACCGGGCCTCGGTAACCACGGTGAAGGTGGATGGTGCAGGACTCTCCTTGAAATACACATCGTAGAAGGCCTCCACTTCACCTCCGATGATGCTGTAGTTCCACGTAAAATTCGTTTCCGTGATCGCAGTACTGCTGGGAACGCCATCCTTGTTCTTCAGTATGATCTTTTCCAGTTCCCACCCCTCTGCCGGATTTGCCGTGATATTCACGGCATCACCATATTCGTACGGTCCATGCTTGCCTGGGGCAGGAGAGGTGGTGCCTTCTCCTTGTACGATGGTGATGGTGAAATAGAAATCTGCGAATCGCAGATCGTCACATGAGATGAGCAGGAATACCATACACAAGACTATCAATGCCACTGCAACCTTATGGTGTTTCGTACACATGCCAACCTCCTGAATAGAGTCAGTATGAATGTGCTACACTTAAGGGTGTATGATGGTTTGATCATACTGCACCATCATCAAAAAGCAATAGTGGATAGTTCCATTCTGAGAAAAGAATCAATGGATGTGTTCCCAAGGGAATTGTCGCAAGCGGGAATGGTTGACCAGGACGAAGGAAATGGCTTTGAAGGAGTGAAGCATGAGACTTGATGGCTTTGGATTGTTCGTGAAGGATATGGCAAACATGATCCGGTTCTACCGGGATGTGTTGGGCTTTGCAATCAAGGAGTCCGAAGAGACTTCAAACGTGTATCTGGTCAAGGATGGGACACTGTTTCTCCTGTACGGAAGGGATGATTTCGAGCGAATGACCAAACGAAAGTACGAGTATGGGGAAGGTGTCAACGGCCGTTCCGAGATTGCCTTGTATGTCGATACGTTTGAAAGTGTGGACGAAGAGTATGCCAAGGCGGTCGGCAAAGGGGCCGTCCCGATCATGGAACCCACCACAGAGCCTTGGGGGCAAAGGACTTGCTACATAGCCGATCCAGAAGGAAATTTGATCGAGATAGGATCATTCGACAGACCGTTCGATCGGTAGATTCGGTTGGGAAGTTAAAGGAGGAAGGTATGGACAGTTCATCATTCACCTACTCGAGGTTGATCGAAGTCCTGAAACGTCCTGCCCTATACGAGAAATCGGCAGCAAAGTTCTGGGATGACCCATATATCTCCTCACAGATGTTGAAAGCCCATTTGGATCCTGATTTCGAAGGTGCAAGCAGAAGCCCCGACTTCATTGATCGATCAGTGTCATGGATCAGGGCGATAGTTGCACCGGAGAACTATCCAAGACTCCTCGATATCGGATGTGGACCGGGTCTCTATACCGAGAGGTTTGCATGGGAAGGTTATCGCGTGACTGGTATCGATCTTTCACAAAGGTCAATCGAACATGCCCGAGCTTCTGCGAAGGCACACGGTTTGGATATCTCGTATCGAAAGCAAGATTATCTGGATATGGATGAAACTGAACTTTTTGATGTCTGTACAATGATCTATTGTGACTACGGTGCGCTCTCCACCGAGGATCGGGCAAAGCTCTTGCACAATGTCCATTCGTGTTTGAAACCTGGAGGAATATTCCTGTTCGATGTATGGACCAAACGGGTACTCGATGCATTCGTGGAGAAACTCACATGGGAGGTATGTGAAGGGAATGGCTTCTGGAGGAAGGAGCGGTATCTGCAGATTGATGGATACCACCGCTATTCCGACAGTGTATCTGTGCGACATGCCACGATCGTTACCGACACATCGATAACCCCTTATTATATCTGGGACACGTATTTCAACAAGGAAATGATTGAAGAAGAGGCTCGAAGCGCAGGCTTCAAGCTGCATGGATTGTTTGCCGATGTGGCCGGTGCTCCTATCTTGGATTCCTCTGAAACGATGGCGGTGCTTCTGATGAAAGAATGAAGGACAACATTTCCTATCGGTTGCCTAGAACGACAAGTACCGGGATATTCACCACCACATATGCGATTAATAGTAGGGTAAGGATGATCTTCTCAGACGTATTGAACCGGATGGTCTTCCAAAAGGCTTTGTTGAAAAGATATTTGTGTCGCAGTGCTCCATATATCAACAGAAACAATAGTGTCGCCAAGAGTGGGTACATCTGGATCCGCATGATTTTTGCATGAAACAAGCCGATGAATTCAACCAGCATCTTACCTATGATGAAGATAAGCAGCAATGAACCAAAGGTGCTCAAGTCCTTGATCCGTTGTGAACGATACATGCTGTTCGCAAGAGTCAGAAACGCTGTCAATGTAAGGATGTTGATGATGAGAATGCGAATGCTCAGTAGAACCGACTTTTGTGCATTGATTCCCCGTACCACAGGAAGATCTTGCAGGATACGGTCGTACAGTACAAGGTTGAGTACGAGCAGCACTGCAGCCAATATCCCGGCTGCTATTGCGATTTTCCTCATGTCCGTCTCCAAATGTTTTTCCATACTGAACATACCTGAAGATGCTGTTGCCGACAAGCGAAACCGCTTCGGTGGTCATGGAAGGATTGTCAACTCAATCGAAGTACTTGAACCGAAAACATGAAGGCTCTAATAGGCAACCAATTCAATCCGTATGGATGAAGTGTATGCTCCTGTGGGACCATTGGAGTTGTTGTAGTTGACATCACGGACTCCCACCACAAGGAAATCATACCAGTTGCCGATGTTCCCTTTGTAGTCGAAGTTGAAGTTGAATGATTCCTCATAGCTTACCACGGTACGTCCGGGAATCGTCACTCCATACATGATCGTTCCGCCGGCATTGGGGTTGGTGTGGTTGAATTGGAATTTCGTATGATCGAGAGGTGAAATCCTCAACCGGTATTTGTTGTATTCTTCGTTGGATTGGAAGTGTATTGCTCCGACTTCGATCACGGGAATTCCCGGTTGATAGGGATAGGGGACGGGAACTTGACTCGCAACGGGATATCGTTCCACCGATATGTTGGTGTGGGGGATCACAGGATCATCCTTGTCACGAAAATATACCATCATCTGAAGAGTCTTCTCGGCAAGCACATACCCGTCGATATCACATACCTGGATCTCAAGGGGAAGGTAGTAGGTTCCCCTCCACCACACACCACTATTCGGAGGGAGCGTGATGATATCCATGAAGAGATTGGTTTCCGTCGGTTCGTTGCCTACCGCACCTGCAATAATGGGATATTCCTCTCCTGGAAATACACTTTCCAAAGGAAGACCCTCATGCTGCAAGCGGATGGTCGCATCCATATGCTTGTTCGGATCATCCATTTTGACAAATCTGAATATGTTTCCCGGTGCATCAAACCGTATGTACACGTGCTCATACCCGCTGGGGGGAGACATTTCCAGCCCTGTCAGGATCATGGCAAAATTGATATTGTCCAGATTCATCTTCCATACATTCAATGAATTGTCATACAGGTTTATACCCGGTGGAGTCAATTCAGTGTACTCAATATCATACCATGCGGGGTTGGCAATGGGGGCTGCCCATAGATGAGGGAGCAACAGAAATGAATATATGACGAACAGTATTGTTGCCTTGGTGTTTCTATTCATTTATCCATGTATGATTTGTTTTTTATTGGCATGTGTCAATACGCATTAAGAATAAGGCAATTAATCACATCCGGCCAAATTCATCGAATCAGGGTTCCTCTTGGTGATGTATGATGAAAAAATGGCACTCTCGCTTTTTCCAAGTTGTTGGACACCTCTTGGTAGGGAACGTCTTGGAGGGTACGTCGTTCGGTCGTGCAGGTAATAATTTGTCATGAGACCAACTTTGAAACATGTCCATATTATGTGCAAATACATTCATACATGCTTCCACATGTTGCCTTCATGTGATTTTTGATATTCTCCATGGACCTTTGTTGTCGCATGGTGTGACCGGCAACAAAAATTTTGTGTGGGTATCTACTGTGGGAAATGTGGTAGAATGATTGCAAGAGGAGTCTGGAAATGGACAGGATTGCTGTGGTCTACTATTCTCTGGATGGACATACCCACTTCGTTGTCGAGAAGATCAAGGAGCGGTTGGCTTGCACTGTGATTCGCTTGCGGTTGCAAAAGGAATTTTCGACAGAGCACACATTTCTCAAATACTTCTGGGCCGGCAAGAGCTCGGTGTTCCACGAAAAGCCTGTTCTGAAGAATCCAAAAATGGATCTGGACTCGTACGATACCCTCATTATCGCAACCCCGGTTTGGGCAGGGAACCTCAGTTCCCCGGTACGTTCATTCCTTGCCAGCCGTTCTTTCGATGGGAAACGGGTGTTTCTTGTCGCGACCAATAGTGGAGGCTCGTTCAAGAAATGCTTTGCCACCATGGAAAAATTGCTGCCGACCGCCACTATCCTACGGGAGACAGGTTTCATAAATATCACAGAAGCAACCTATCCATCCCAGCAACAGCAACTGGAAGATTTGTGTACGGAAGTTGTCGAAGAAAGTTAGCATCTCTTTCCACTTGCTTTTTGGGCCAAATCAACAGCTTTTTCCTTTACCGGCTTACCCTTGGTTTTTATCGGATAGGAATGGTTTCAGGCGGCTTGACAAAAAATGAGTAACAGTGTAAATAAAAGTTAACAGTGTTAATTATAATAATTGCTGTTAATTCAAACTGTGCCCAAAGAGGCTCATGGAGTATATATGAACTCTACACGTATGCTGTTCGTCATCACATGCATTCTAATCTGTTCCGCATTGTTCTCTCCCGTCTATTCCTCCTCACCATCGGTTACCCGCTCACTTGAAATCCAATTGACACCAGGAGAGCATTACACCGGCAAGGGTGGGTGGTTTGTCTTCAGCTACAATGTGGAACCACAGGTTGCTGTATGGCTTGAGACGACAGAAGGGGAATATCTGGAGACCTTGTTCGTCACCCGCCGGGGTGCCGAGAAGTCTTGGCGTGCGGCGCCGAAATCCGGACGCCCAGAGGCGCTTCCCGTGTGGTATCATTTGCAGGAAACCGAGGTGGATGGAGTTTCGGCAGCCACATCACAATCGGGAGTTCTTAAAATCGTTGGTCTTTCAGCCGATATTGAGCCCGGTACATATCGTGTCATGTTGGAGACCAACCGAAGTTATGATTACAATGCCGCTTTTCCCAAGAAACTGGGTGTGAATGGGCAACCGTCGGTTGTCTATCGGGCAGATCTAGTTGTGGGACAAGGTCCGTTTGAAATGGAATTCCAGCCGATTGGACAAGGTGATCCCGCTGGGCGTGATGGATATGTACGGGAAGGTTTGGGCGGACTCGATACCGCATTGCAGCTTTTTTCGGATCTTGGCATCAAATACCGGGAGAATTCGGATGAATAAGAAGCACCGGGTAAGTGGCCGGCGTGAACGTTTGCAGCAAATGACGAAGGAAGAGATCAAACAAGCTGCCTGGAAACAAATTCACACCGGTGGAGCATCTTCGATGTCACTACGTGGCATCGCGGCTTCTTTGGGCCTTTCCGCTCCAGCATTGTATAGGTATTTCCCCAGTAAGCAGGAATTGGTGACGGCGTTGGTCCTGGAGGCCTTCGAATCGTTGAAACTTGCCTTGGATGAAACGGAACAACGATGCAAGGCACTAGCTTGGCAAAATCGATTGCGTGAATTGGGAATGGCCTACCGCAAATGGGCCTTGGACCAGCCTGCCGCCTTTCGCTTGATCTTCGGTGAACCGATCAATGGGTATGATGCGCCATGGGATCGGACCATGCGGACCGCAGGTGCCTCGCTGACTGCTTTGATACATACCATCGAAGATGCCCATACCAGTGGAGATTTGCAGGTGCCCATTGAACCTGCGGCATCACCTGGATTGTGTGTTGCCTTGCAGGCGTGGAGTGATGCGATACACCATGTCCATCCCGATATCCTTTACCTTGCATTCACCATCGCCACCAGGGTACAAGGCCTCATGATGGTGGAACTGGGGCATCAACTCCCTCCGTTCTTTGCGAACGGGGACGACTTGTTCGCACGGGAACTTGAGCGAATCGTCAAGAGCCTCGAAAACCGCTGAAGTGCTTGAAGGTGGGGTGGCCTCCAGTGATGGAAGTATCAATGGATCACTTTGCAATAGAAAGACTATAGGACATACACTTGTCCCGCATGGAGCGTCTCGAC
>CAYZJV010000091.1:0-7374 GCA_964478945.1 uncultured Spirochaetaceae bacterium
CACATATTCCGAGACCTCAATAGTACTATAATATGGTGATTGTGACCAATGGTCATTTGTAAGATGACAGATTCGATACGAAATATTGTTCCCCAAGGGCCTTGACCATCAAGCGAGTTTCCGGTATACATAGGTTCCATAAGAGCAAACCTTGCGCCTGTGGTATAGTGGTATTACCTCAGCCTTCCAAGCTGAAGAGGCGGGTTCGATTCCCGTCGGGCGCTTACTTAGTCAGCCTGGCGATGCCAGGTTTTTTCATGTCCTATGCAAGGTGTGGCAGCCACACCGATGCAGTTTCCATAGCGAGAGGTGAGAGATGGGAGTCCGTGGAGAAGTGTATTCGACCAGATTGGTCACGAAAGACAGGACCTACTTTTTCAATGTGAAGGAGAATGTCTACGGAGATTTGTTCTTGAATATCGTCGAGAGCAAGGGTACCGAGAGCGGGACCGGCAAATTCATTCGCCAGTCCATCCTGGTCTACCAGGAGGATCTTGGGGAATTCGTCAAGGAATTCCAGAAGTCACTCGATTTCATCAAGCAGAACGCGAAGGGCTGAGCATTCGCACATAGTGGCCTCTTTCGCAGGGTAACGAGGAGGCTGGTCTTCAGCTCAAAGATGGAATGTGCCCGTATCATGCTTCTTTTGCAGCCGTATGTGCATTTGTTGCACGTTTTACCAGGAACGATTTTCGATGTATGGGACAAAGGCCATAGGTTTCGCAAGCTGCGAAATGCTCCTTCGTAGGATACCCCTTGTGTTTGGCAAAGCCCCATAAAGTATACCTTTCATCCATGATCCGCATGAGATCGTCACGGGCGGTTTTCGCAAGGATCGAAGCAGCCATGATCTCGAACACCGAATCGTCACCTTTCACCACAGCCTGGGCAGGTACTGGTAGGGAAGGGGTCTTGTTGCCATCCACCAATACCAAATCAATTGTGATTCCGCTTTTCGCTATCTTCGCGAACGCACGTTGCATTGCACAAAGTGTTGCTTGAAGAATGTTGATGCGGTCTATCTCACTCGGGTTCGACCATGCCACCGCCCATGCGAGGGACTTCTCCTTAATGACCATTTCGGCATAGGCTCTTTTCTTGGGAGAGAGTTTTTTCGAATCGGCAAGGATCTCGAAAGGAAAATCCTTCGGCAATACGACAGCCGCCGCACACACCGGTCCGGCTATGGGACCACGTCCCGCTTCATCAATACCACATACCTGCATCATCACCCGATAGTAGTTTCGACGATGCGATTTGTCAATTCACAGCCGTTATGGTATACTCGCCTAGGTGGACTGACGGACTCCCGCGAGCTTCGGGAGCAGGCAGCCGCGTGAGTTTCGTATGCATGGGAGATCCGGTTGTTCCTCAAAAGCCTTGAACTGTATGGATTCAAATCTTTCGCCGACAAGACCCGTCTGGAATTCGCCGACGGCACCACTTCGTTGCTCGGACCCAACGGGTGTGGAAAGAGCAACATCGTCGATGCGATCAAGTGGGTGCTCGGTGAACAATCCACCAAAACATTGCGTGCAGGCAAGATGGAGGACGTCATCTTCAACGGCACGGAAACCCGCAAGCCCCTCAATGTGGCCGAAGTCACCTTGGTGGTGGACAACGAGAACGGCATCCTGCCTGTGGAACACAGCGAGGTGGAGATCAAGAGAAGACTCTACCGTTCCGGAGAAAGTGAATTCTTCATCAACCGCAATCAAGTGAGACTTAAGGACATCAGGGAACTGTTTTTCGATACCGGGGTGGGCAAGTCGGCCTATTCCATATTGGAACAGGGCAAGATCGATCAAATCCTCAGCCACAAGCCGGAGGATAGACGCTACATATTCGAAGAAGCGGCGGGAATCACCCGATACAAATTGCGCAGCATCGAGGCTGCCAGGAAGCTTGAACGTACCGAGGAAAACATCGAACAGGTGGAGACCCTATTGGGAGAGATCAAGCGGCAGTACGATTCCCGCAAGGCCCAGGCGGCGAAAGCGGTCCGTTACCGGGAACTCGACAAGGAACAGACCTCCATAGAGGTGGATGTGCAGCTTTCCACGGTGAAGAGCTTCCTTCTGCTTCGTGATTCCAGGAACGCACAATTGCTGAAGGCCAAGGCCGATTACGAAGAATTGAAGGAAGACATTGCCCTTCAAACCGAACAGGTGGAGAGTGAACAGAGTGAATTGCGTCGCCATGCGGAAACCCGGGTCGCCATACAGACCAGAATTCAACGGCTCGAAGAGCAGCTTATCGCGAAACGGGATCAACTGGAGCTGTTGCAGCAACGCTATAGGGATTTCCTGAGAAGTAAGGAAGAAGCCGATTCGCGGGCAAATCAGATTCTTGAAAGGATCGAGAGGGATGAATTCGAACTCGAAAGCCAAAAGGATCAGGCCCTTCAATTGGAGCAGACCATCGCGGAAGTGAAAGGGAAGATCACCCATCATGAACAGCGGATGGAAGAAACCCAACGGTTGATACGGGACCATGAAGGTGAGATCGAAGCACATGAGGAGGGTCTTGTGGTGGAGGACCGGCTCCAACAGGAGTTGGCGGTGCAACTGCAGGAACTCACCGATAGGATAGTGGTCGAACTTGACAAGATGCTCAGTGAAACGGGGTATTCCGGTGAAGCGAGGAAAAAAGCCGAGCTAGCGGTTGTGGAACGGTTGGAACGGGTGAAGACAATACTTTCGGAAAGGATGGAATTCGGGCGCACCACAGCCTCCTTGCTCTCCTCCAAAACCACGAATGTCACCACGATCATCGAGGAATGGAACCATTTTCTCCATGAATTGTCGGATGCCATGAAGCAGCTTTCCGATCTTTTCACCGCCTACGAAAAGACCATTCCCAGTTTCATCGACGATTTGTTGGCTCCGGAGGGTACCATCACCAAAAAACATGGTATCGATCGTGATTTGATCGCTTCGCGGGATCGTACCGCGCAGCACAGGATGCAAATCAAGACGTTGAGGGAAGAGAACAGGGGGTTGGCTGAACTGCTGGACCAATATCGTGAGCGGCATACGCAGTTGAAGGTCTCGTTGGGGGAGCAACAGGCACGTGTGACGAGTACGAAATCTCTTGTGGAGGGATTGGAGAAGAACATCACCGAGCAGAGGTATCTCCATACCGATGCGCTGAGGGATGCCGAAGTGGCTTCGGAAAGGGTGGAGGAGGCCATCGGACAGATGTCCGTCGTACGCGACGATCAAAACCGCATTGGAGAGGAGAAGGATTCCCTCGAAGGCCAACTGGTTGAGATCGTGGAGGTGATCGAGCGGGAGAATGAGCGTCTCAGCGGAGAACGGCAGAAGATCAACCAGAGGTATAACGAACTGAGTGAACTGAGGGGCAACATCGACAAGTACACGTTCCACATCGAATCGATCCAGGAGCAGATCCAAGGTGTCTACAGAACCTTTTTCGATACGTATGGGAAAAGTCTCAAGGAATTCGATGCACGCTTGGATGAGGACCTCGGCGATGTGACGGATTTGCGTGAAAGGTTGGCAACCATTAAGAAACAGATCCAAGGAATGGGTTACATCAACCACATGGCCGAGGAGGAATTCGCCGAGATCAAGGAACGGTACGATTTTCTGCACAAGCAGATGGATGATCTGGTGAAGGCGAAGAATGATTTGACACGAGTGATTGAAGAGATCAAGAAGCGTTCGGAGGAATTGTTTCTCGAATCCTACCATAAGATCCGGGTGAGTTTCCAGGAGATGTTCCATAGGATGTTCGGGGGAGGGAGGGCTGAACTTCGTTTGATGGATTCCGAGAACGTGTTGGATAGTGGGATCGATATCCTGGCCCAACCTCCCGGAAAGAAGCTTGATCGGCTTGCTCCCCTTTCGGGTGGTGAGAAGTCGCTCACCGCGGTGGCGTTGCTGTTCGCGACCTATAAGGTGAAACCTTCTCCCTTCTGTATCCTCGATGAGATCGATGCCGCACTTGACGATAGGAATATTGGGTACTTCCTCAGCGTGCTTGATGATTTCGCCGCTTCATCGCAGTTCATCATCATCACCCACAACAAACATACGGTGATGGGTTCGAAGACGTTGTTGGGAGTGACGATGCAGGAGCGGGGAGTATCCAAGGCGATCAGTTACCGTATGGGTTGGGAAGCGACCGATGACGTTATTTATGATGCGCAGGTTGACACTCCCTCCGATTATACAGTATAAATCTTTACCGTAAAGCAGATAGATTTGGATGGGCAATGTTTGATTCAATAAGCGAGAAATTCACCGGAATCGTCAGGTCACTCAGCGGCAAGGCGAAAATCACCGAAAAAAATATCCAGGACGCGGTCGAAGAGATCAAGATGGCGCTGCTTGAGGCAGACGTAAATCTACGTGTGGTCAGGCGTTTCATCAACAAGACGATGGAGGAGGCCACCGGAGAGAAGGTGCTCAAATCCATCGATCCCGGGCAACAATTCGTTAAGATCGTCCATGACAGGATGGTCCAGTTGCTTGGTGACGAGGAGAGCCAACATCTTGAGCTCAAGGGTCCCGATACCACCAGTGTAATCCTTATGATGGGACTTCAGGGTTCCGGTAAGACCACCACTGCGGCCAAGCTTGCGGCCAGATTCAAGAAGCAGGGAAGAAGACCGATGCTTGTTGCCGCCGACTTGGTGCGTCCCGCAGCTATTCTGCAGCTGCAGGTGCTCGGCGAGAAGATCGATGTGCCTGTGTATGCCGAAGACTCGAAGGATCCGGTGGCGGTTGCAAAACATGCGTTGGCTAGTGCGAAGAGGGACCAATTCGATACGTTGATCGTCGATACATCGGGGCGCATGCACTTGGATGAAACCATGATGGATGAGATCAAGCGCATCCATGCGGCAGTTTCTCCCGATGAAACGCTGTTTGTAGCCGATGCGATGACTGGTCAGAATGCGGTCACCATCGCCCAAGAGTTTGAGGAGAAGGTTGGTATTTCGGGAGTCATACTCAGCAAGTTCGACTCCGACACCCGGGGTGGTGCGGCCCTCTCTTTGCGTTCGATAGTTGGCAAGCCGATCAAGTTCATCGGAGTGGGAGAGAAGATCGAGGACCTTGATCCGTTCCATCCCGACAGGATCGCCTCGCGCATCCTCGGTATGGGCGATATCGTTTCACTTGTGGAAAAGGCCCAGGAGACGATTGATCAGGCCGAAGCCGAACGGATGCAGGAGAAGATGAGCAAGAACACCTTCGACCTGCAGGATTATCTCGAACAATTGGAGCGGGTGAACAAGATGGGTTCGATCGACAAACTCATCGATATGATTCCCGGTGCGAAGGGTACGGTGAGTGAAGATGATATCGATACCGCCGAAATGCGTCGGGAAAAGGCGATCATCCAGTCGATGACCTATGCGGAACGGACGAATTACCGTATAATTGGTCCAGCGAGACGGAAACGGGTCGCCAAGGGAAGCGGCACATCGGTGTACGATGTGAACCGGCTTCTGAAGAAATTTGAGAAAATGCGGCTTACGATGAAGAAGTTCGCAAAAAATAAAAAATACCAGGCTTCAATGTTGAAACACATGGGAATGTAATTGCGTTGAGCAGGAGGAAGTTGTGAGTACGAGTATCAGGTTGAAGAGGTTCGGTGCGAAGAAGAGACCCTACTATCGTTTGGTCGTCATCGATTCACAGGCTGCACGTGACAGCCGTTCGATTGAAGAGGTCGGTCAGTACCACCCGATCGAAGCCGAAGACAAGCAGGTTCTTCTCAAGGAAGACCGCATCAAGGAATGGCTCGCGAAGGGTGCACAACCTTCGGCGACCGTGAAGAAAATCCTCAACAAGCACAATATCACAGTCGACAGAACTCCTCTGGAATAATCGGAGGGTTCTGCCGTGGAAAAGGATCTTGTTGAATACATTGCGAAATCTCTCGTAGACCATCCCGATGAGGTGGCGGTCAACATCATAGAGGGGGAGCAGTCCACCATACTCGAGTTGAAGGTCGCTCCCGATGATGTCGGCAAGGTGATCGGCAAGCAGGGCAGGATTGCCAATGCGGTGCGTGTGATCCTCAGCGCTTCGGCGGCTAAGAGTGGAAAGCACGTCCAGCTGGAAATATTGGACTGATGGATCTACTGGCGACAGGGGTCCTCAAGGGGCCCCATGGCATACAAGGCTTCATCAAACTTCGTTCCTACTCGGACGAGTACGCACATCTTGTCGATCTGGATGTCGTGTCTTTGCGCAAGGATGGCAAGGAGCGGCAGCTGAGGATTGAAGAGTTGAAACCTGCCGGTAAGGAGATCCTGATCAAGTTCGTTGGTGTCGACACTCCCGAAAAGGCCCGTGAATACAATGGATGGGAGATCTGGATTCCCCGCTCGTCGGCTGCGAAACTTGATGAAGGTGAATTCTATGTCGCCGATCTGGTGCGGTGCAACCTTCTTGTGGAAGGTGTGGTGGTGGGTAGGATCGTCGGTGTCGTCGATGGACCACAGGCATTGCTGATGGAAGTCGAACATGTCGTGGATGGAAAACGGTATCTCGTACCCTTCTTGGATAGGTACATCGGAACCGTTGATCTGGAACGTGGGGAGATGGAGCTGTTGGCTCCCGAGTTGCTTTCATGAATTTTGAGATCGTCACACTGTTTCCCGAGATTGTAGAGTCGTTCTTCACCAGTTCGATCATGGCGAAAAGTGTCTCTTCCGGTGCGGTGTCGTATAATCTTATAGATTTTCGTGATTGGGCTACCGACAGGCACAAGACGTGTGACGATGCCCCGTATGGCGGGGGTGCCGGCATGGTGATCAAGCCCGAACCGCTGGGGAGGGCTTTGGATGCCATCGACGCCACTCACAAGAGGGTGGTCTATCCCACTCCGAGCGGGAAACGGTTTACACAACGGTATGCGTCGGAATTGAGTCGGGAAGAGAACCTGGTCATCATCTGTGGAAGGTACGAGGGTATTGACCAAAGGATAATTGACCTGTATGTTGATGACGAGATTTGCATAGGAGACTATGTGATATCATCCGGGGAGGTGGCGGCATTGGTGATCGTCGATGCGGTCTACCGTCTTCTGGATGGAGTGATAAGCGGAGAGTCGTTGCTGGAGGAGAGTTTTACCGACGGATTGTTGGAATATCCCCAGTATACGCGACCCGAGACCTATTGCGGAATTGACGTTCCTGCGATATTATTGTCGGGTCATCATGCACGCATCGACCAATGGCGCTTGCGGAAACGGTTGGAAAAGACCCTTCTCAACCGTCCCGAGTTGTTGGAATCGGCGGAGCTGGACGAGTCTGCGAAACGAATTGTAGCTGAATTGAAACCATATGTTGCGAAGGGGACTGAAGAAGATGGATGTGATCAAGGCGATTGAGTC
>CAYZJV010000092.1:0-6728 GCA_964478945.1 uncultured Spirochaetaceae bacterium
GAAAAGACCATCAGAACGGAATTGCTCATGGAAAAGATAAAGGAGAAGGAGAACTTCACCGTAGATGAGAAGGAACTTGAAACCGAAGTCGAAGCGCAATTGCAGGACATCACCGATGAAAACACCCGCAATTATTACAAGACTCTCATCGAAGACGATATGAAGAGCAGAAAGCTCGGAGAATTCCTCCTGGCGAACAATACGCTCAAGGAGAGTGAAACCGTATCGTACGAAGAATTCATGGCCGGACACCAGCACTGATCATTCAGAGACATCGGAGGATACATGCAATTGCAGAAAACTGAACCATATTCATCCCTAGTACCCGTGGTCATCGA
This sequence comes from uncultured Spirochaetaceae bacterium, assembly GCA_964478945.1. GTDB lineage: Bacteria > Spirochaetota > Spirochaetia > Sphaerochaetales > Sphaerochaetaceae > CAYZJV01. The sequence goes on from CAYZJV010000092.1 coordinate 339, forward strand.
GCATTCAGGGGTCGGGGAACGATCGTTCGACATCTTCTCACGACTTCTGCGCGACAGAATCATTATTCTTGGCGAAGAGGTCACACCCGCGAGTGCGAATGTGGTCGTGGCGCAACTTTTGTTCCTCGAATCGGAAGATCCGACCAAAGACATCAGTCTATACATAAACAGTCCCGGTGGGAGTGTGACCGCCGGACTGGCGATATACGATACCATCCAGTACATCAAAAGTGATGTCCAAACCATTTGCCTAGGCCAAGCGGCCTCGATGGGAGCACTGTTGCTTGCATCGGGAACCGCCGGCAAACGGTATATCCTCCCCTCCGCACGAGTGATGATCCATCAACCGTGGGGAGGCGTGAATGGACAAGTATCCGACATCTCGATCCATGCCCGCGAATTGTTGAGAATCAAGAAACTGAGTATCGAGTATTTCGCGCTTCACACTGGCAAGAGCTACGAAACCATCGCCTCCGACATAGAGCGTGATTTCTTCTTCACTGCAGAGGAGGCTGTTTCGTACGGTTTGGCCGACCATATTATGAACAGGAGCTGACCATGGCACGAAATAGCAAAGTCTGTTCCTTCTGTGGCCGAAGTGCCAAGGAAGTGAAACGACTGATCGATGGACCGGGAGTCGCCATATGCGAAGATTGCATCCACACATGCAACGAAATACTCAAAGCCGACCCCAGCCACGGGTCGGTACCGGAGGATTTTTTGGGAGAGATTCCCACACCCAAGGAAATCCACGATTACCTCGATGATTATGTGATAGGACAGGATGAAGCGAAGAAGGTCCTCTCCGTAGCAGTCTACAACCACTACAAGAGGGTGAAGTTCCAAGAGCAATTCAAAGCCGAAGGATTGGAGATGGACAAATCCAACATCCTTCTGATCGGTCCCACAGGTACCGGTAAGACGCTGCTTGCGAAAACACTTGCACAAAAGCTTCAAGTCCCCTTCGCCATCGCCGATGCGACCACCCTGACCGAAGCCGGATATGTTGGTGAGGATGTCGAGAATATTCTGTTGAAATTGATTCAGAATGCCAACGACGACATTACTGCGGCGGAACACGGCATCATCTTCATCGATGAGATCGACAAGATAGCCAAAAAGGGTGAGAATGTATCCATCACACGCGATGTATCGGGAGAAGGTGTGCAACAAGCCCTACTCAAGATCATCGAAGGAACCGATGCGAGTGTACCTCCCCAGGGTGGAAGGAAGCACCCCAATCAAGAAATGCTCAAGATCAACACACGCAACATCCTCTTCATTTGCGGTGGAGCATTTGTTGGTCTCGACAAGGTGATTGAGAAACGGGTATCGGCTCATCAGATGGGCTTCGGAGCGAAAATCATCACCGGTGAGGAACGGGACAATTCAACCCTTTTCAAACAGATGCATCCCGATGATCTGGTGAAATTCGGTCTCATCCCCGAATTCATCGGACGGTTGCCGATCCATGTGGCATTGAACCACCTCGACAAGGAAGATTTGATGCGGATCATCACCGAACCGAAGAATTCGATCATCAAACAGTATACCGCATCGTTGAAACTCGATGATGTGGAGCTTACATTCCTTCCGGAAGCGATCGAAGCAATAGCCGAGAAATCGATCAAACAAAAAACCGGAGCCAGAGGATTGCGTTCCATAGTGGAAGGCATCATGATAGATGTGATGTACGACATTCCTTCACGCAAAGGAATAAAACGGGTCGTGGTGAACCGTGATACGGTAGATCATGCGAAACTCCCCGAACTCGAAATCGATTCGGCGGAAACCGCTTGAACGGGGTTCCCGATGTTCACCTATCCCGAAGTACCGTCTGAAATCCTAGAAGCGATCAGGGAGAGTTCGGTGGCAATCGTCGTGGGCCATGTTGGCCCTGACGGCGACTGCATCCACTCGCAAATCGCAACGCAGAAATTGCTCCAAAGAATGGGAGTTGAAGTACACCTGGTCAATGCAGGCCCCTTCTCACGCAAGGAGATCAGACACTACGAACCACTTTTCGCACCGCATGTGGATGCGCAACTCCATGATCGCAATCCACTGGTGATCATGGTGGATTGCTCCACATTGGATCGTATAGGCTACATCGGAGATGAAATCGAAGGACTGCGAATCCTCACTATCGACCACCATGCCTCGGGATCGAAATTCGGTACCCTAAGCTACATAGTGCCGAAATCATTTTCAACAACACTCTGCATCATGCAACTCTACAAGGCACTGGATGTGGAAATGACCGAGGAGATCGCCGACCATATCTTCTTTGGACTTGCCACCGATACCGGATTCTTGAAATTCATTGGCCCCTACCGGGGAGAGACCTTCCACTTGATGGGAGAGTTGGTTGAACTGGGGGTATCACCAAACGACATATTCAATCGAATGGAAGGGGGCAATACCTTTGCCTCGCAGCAATTCCTTGGAAGACTACTTACCCGGGCACAAAGCCTGCTCGAAGGACGCCTTATGCTGGTGGAGGAGGAACCTGCCGATTTGGAGATCTTCTCCCCCTCGGATAGACCTTCAGACACATTATACGCCCATCTGCTCGGAGTTGATGATGTGGAGGTGGTACTCTACTTCAAGATCGCCGGAGAAAATCTTTGGGAGATAGGCTTCCGTGCCGCCCACTCCTCTTCGATCGATGTGGGGAAGATCAGTGCAACACTTGGAGGAGGAGGTCATAGAAAAGCAGCCGGTGCTACTGTCCAAGGCATGCTTGATGAACTCAAGTCCAAAATCATATCCATTATAGACAACAGCTTCAGCCAATAAACATCTCATTACCAGATATAAGATAGCCATGTACTATACATGTATTGTGGCATGTGGTGTGCAAAGAGTTCCTCCACCGAAAAAGGAGGAGCCATCATATGACGGAATTTACCCAAATGGTACTGAGATACCAAAAACTGGCGACCGCCCCATCAATGGAACACACCAAGGAAACATCCTCGTTACTTCAGGAAATCATAGGACGCTCCACACTCATCATCTATCGATACCCTGTACATATCCACCTGCTCGATGAGGAATCGGCTGCAGATCTCCTATTGATGATACGTCCCAGGTTGCAACACATCATCGAAACCTTCACCTATGAAGGGATGCCGTTCGAAAATTTCATTAGAAGAATCTCCTATATGCAGGCAAAACATCTTGCGAAGCGGAAAGCGAGGGAAATGAGACACCATATGTGCATCACCCTTCCATCGGAAAGCTTTGATCTATTGGCGGTTGGCGATCATGCGGTACCCTACTGTGCTTCACGAGACGATCCGTTCGAATCGGCCTGCACGTGGGATTCGGAAACGAAAGCCGGACGATTGTTGAAACGAAAAATCGCCTCGTCAAAGTACTTCAAACGCAGGTTCCTTCAACTTGTACTGCTCTGCAGTGAAGAACTTGATGCTCATAAAATCAAGTTTCTCGCTACATTCATGGGTATGGATGAACATGAATTGGCACAAAAAATCTGCATAGCCTATGAAAAAAGTCGTGGAAAACGTGAACGACTCGAGCATCTCTTCATGGTGAAGGCCCGTCATTATCTTGATAAGCAATTCTATGCAAGGGAATTGGAAATATTGAAGTCATACCATGCGGACCCTGTAACAGTGGAAAGAGTCAATCTTCGCTATGAGCGGGAAAAGCGGTACTTTCAACAGAAAACGGAGCAATTGTGTTCACGTTGCCACGCAGTGACCCATGATGTGGTCGGTGAATTGACGGGAGTACCGAAGGGAACGGTTGATTCGGGTATATCGGCGCTGAAAAAGTATCTTATCGAACTGATGGACGATTGTGGGTAAATCAGGTATGTTCGTTCCATGGACCTACTTTTCGCATCCCAAAATAGACATAAACTCATCGAGATGTCATCTCTGCTCGTCCCCCACAACCTCTCGATGCCGCAAGGATTTTCATACGAGGAGACAGCCTCCTCATTCATAGGGAACGCTCTCGGAAAAGCCGCACATCTCTACTCGATCTCAGGAAAACCATCTCTTGCCGATGATTCGGGTATTGTGATAGACGCTTTGGATGGAGCTCCAGGAATCTACAGTGCACGTTACGGATCGGACGTGTTCGGCCGTCCCTTGGATGCATCCGAAAAGAATCACTATGTACTCGATCAACTAAAGGGCATACCACACGAAAAACGTACCGCGCGGTTCGTCTGCGCAATCGCCCTGATACTCGATCGATACCGAAAATTCATCGTGCAGGAAACCGTCGAAGGCTATATCGCCGACACTCCAAATGGAGACGGTGGGTTTGGCTACGATCCGATATTCCTTGTGGGAGAAACCGGACGCTGCATGGCCGAACTGGACGAGAATGAGAAGAATTCGGTGAGTCACCGTGGTATGGCCGCAAAAAGAATTCTTGCAATTATACATCAGATTGAACAAACGGAGGTATTGCATGTCTGCTGAGAGAAACACTACCGTCATCCTTGATCGTAAGGACGTACCTGTCGAGGACACATGGGATCTCACTGCCCTCTATGAGAATGATGAAGCATGGGAAACCGATTGCAAATGGATTGAACATGAAATGGATGAATCGGCCCGGTTCCAAGGAAAGATCGGAGGTTCCCCTGCTTCGCTGCTCAATGTCCTGAACTGGCTCTCGAAGGTGGGACAGAAGGTCGAACGAGTGATGCAATACGCCTTTCTTCATCATGCCACCGATGGTGGTGACCCGGTGAACCAACGGAGACAAAGCTTGGCACACCAATTGATGACACGTTTCTCCGCCGCCACGAGTTTCATTGAACCTGAAATCCTGGCAATCGATTCGAAATCAATCTCCTCTTGGATCGAAAAACCCGAATTCGAGGAACATCGGATCATGGTGGAGAAGATGTTGCGCTTCAAACCACACGTACTATCAGCTGATGAAGAACGGATCATGGCACTACAGGGAGAAATTGGAGGAAAGGCACAGGAAGTATTCGGTGTACTCACCAATGTCGATCTTGATTTTGGCCATATCATCACAAACGAAGGGAAAATCCCGCTTACCCAAGGAACCTACGCCTACTTGCTGCAAAATCCCGATCGCAAAGTACGTGAACGCACCTATAGGAAATTCTACGGGGTCTTCGACTCCCATAAGCAGACTTTGGCATCATTATATGATACGAGCGTGAAACAGGATCTGTTTCGGGCCAAGGTGAGATCCTATCCGGATTCCCTATCGATGTTCCTCTTCCCGGACAATGTGGAGACCTCCGTGTATGACAATTTGATCAACGCGGTACATGAGGCACTTCCACAACTCCATCGCTATTATGCACTGCGACGAAAACTCCTTGGCTTGAAGGAGTTGGCCCATTACGATGTGTATGTACCTTTGGTGGAGGGAGTGACGGTGCGGCATTCCTATGAGGAAGCCGTGGATGTGATCTGTGAAGCATTGGCTCCATTGGGAGATTCCTATGTAGCCACCTTGAAAAATGGACTGACCAATGAAAGATGGGTCGACCGGTACGAGAACAAAGGAAAAAGATCGGGAGCCTTCTCTTCGGGAATCTTCAGCGGGTACCCCTACATCATGATGAATTACAAAGAAGATGTGTTGAGGGACGTATTTACCCTTGCCCATGAAGGTGGCCACTCGATGCACTCCTACCACAGTTCCCGCAACAACCCCTACCCTTCCTACGACTACACCATTTTCGAGGCCGAGGTTGCTTCCACATTCAATGAGCAGTTGCTGGCCGACCATCTTTTGAAGAACGCACAGAGCAAGGAAATGCAAGCCTACATCCTAGGGAAGCAAATCGATGACGTGGTGGCGACATTATATCGGCAAACCATGTTCGCGGAATTCGAATTGCTCGTCCACCGACAAGCCGAGCAAGGTGAACCCAACACCCTTTCTTCATTGAGAACCACCTATAGGAACCTATTGGAAACCTACTTCGGTCCAGAAGTGAAACTGCTCAAGACCAGCGATCTCGAAGGACTGCGAATTCCCCACTTCTACCGGGCATTCTATGTCTACAAATACGCCACAGGAATCAGTGCTGCCATCACCCTCGCCGACAAGGTACTGCACGGCACCATAGAGGATAGGGACCGCTATCTCGAGTTCCTGAAGTCGGGCGGATCACGATATCCGATGGATGCGCTCAAGGTAGCTGGTGTCGATATGACCACGGAGGAACCGGTGAGAAAGGCACTCGAATCGTTTGCTTCACTACTGGACAGGTTCGAGCAACTGATGCTCTGAGAAGCGGTTTTTCCACTGATTGGTATTGACCAAACCAACTCAATAGTGTAGGTTTTCATCTGTCAGTTGCGGCAGTGGTGGAATTTGGTAGACACGCTAGCTTGAGGTGCTAGTGGGCGAGAG
>CAYZJV010000093.1:0-6370 GCA_964478945.1 uncultured Spirochaetaceae bacterium
TAAGGCACTTCAAATGCAGATGAATGTGCATAAGTTGCACTTTTTCCCAGGGAGATAATAATTGACAGACTGTCAGACAATTATGTAAACTTACCATAAGACTCTGAAGCCGATTCCAGGTGGATATTCTTGAGATAATGGAGTAAAAGATGAAACTTGTTCGCTTATTGCATGAAGGAAACAGCGTGTTTGGTGTGGTGGAGAATGATCGTGTCGTGATACTTCAGGGTTCTCCATTCGAAGGAGCTGTAAGAACGACCGAAACAGTCGCGACAAAAGAGATTCAGTTGCTTTCGCCCTGCAGGCCTAGTAAGGCTGTTTGTATTGGTCTCAACTATAAGGATCATGCGGAAGAATGTAATATTCCGTTACCGAAATCGCCTGTGGTGTTCATGAAGGCTTCCGGCTGTGTGATAGGGCCAAATGATACGATCATATACCCGAAGCTGTCACAAAGAGTCGATTATGAGGCTGAACTGGCGATCGTAATTGGAAAGAAGGCAAGAAAGGTCTCAATAGAAGATGCAAAGAGCCATATTCTTGGATATACCTGTGCCAATGATGTTACTGCTCGGGACCTACAACCTGAGAATGGGCAATGGACGATAGCGAAATCGTTCGACACGTTCTTACCTTTGGGACCAGTCATCACCGACGAGATAGATACTGAGGATTGCATGATCACCACTCGCTTGAACGGAAGGATGGTACAATCATCGAATACCCGCAATCTCATTTTCAAACCAGAATATTTGGTCAGTTATCTCTCTCAGATCATGACCTTGTTTCCTGAGGATGTGATCATCACAGGTACTCCAGCCGGCATTGGTCCCATGCAACCTGGGGATGTGGTGGAGGTTGAGATATCTGGTATTGGAACACTCTCGAACACCGTAGCAACTGAATAGACATCCAAAGGGATGTGTGTGGTATCTACGCGTTGTTGCTGTAAATGGTCGGGAGTGTATTGATTGCCAAATGAAGTGAGAGAAAAGGGAGCCTGCAATGGTCGACTCTCCCGAGCGGAGCCCTTGTGAACCAGAGTGCAGGATTCGATATTGCACAATATGCGTATCATCAATTGGCCTCCGAGGATACCCGGAGGCCAACTTGCGATCAATTGATGAAGGCTGTTCGGAATGTTATACAAATCCAAGAATTCTTGGAACAAAGAGCACCAACGGTGGGAAATATGTAACTACCAACACAACCACGAAACCCATGATGATGAAAGGCATTGTGGCTTTGACCACATTTTCGAACTTTTCCTTTCCAACAGCAGCCGTTGCATAGAGGACCACTCCAACCGGGGGAGTGATAAGGCCGACAGTGAGGTTCACCAACATCATTACGGCAAAGTGAAGGGGGTCGACTCCCATCTTGTAGGCGATGGGGGCAAGAATCGGTGCGAACAGCATGATCGCTGCTCCAGTCTCCATCCACATGCCGATCACTATCAGCATGAAATTCATCACTAAAAGAATGATGTATTTGTTTCCGGTCAGGCCAAGCAACCCCGATGCCAGTTGGTCAGGAATCTTCTCAATCCCAATGGCCCAAGCGAATACGGAGGAAAGAGCGATGATCAGAAATAGATTGGCCGTACTTTGAGCTGAAGTCCAAAGGGCATCGGTAACCTGACGAAGCTTGAGATTTCTAAAGACAAGGACCCCTACCGCGAGTGCGTAAAAAACCGCCACGGCAGCGGCTTCGGTTGGGGTGAACACCCCAAGGGTGATACCCAAGAGGATGATGGCGGGCATGGCTAGTGCGATGTACCCATCGCGCGCATATTTGCGGCGCTCCTCTTTCGTATAGTGTTTCTCATGTTTGGGAAGATTCAATCGTTTTGCATTGAGTTTTACATACAGCATCTGGCTCAAAGCGATCATGAGTCCTGGTACGAATCCTGCATAGAGCACGGCTCCGACAGAGAGCGACATCACACCAGCGTACAGAATTGCAATATTGCTGGGAGGAATCAGAGGGCTCTGCACTGAAGATGCCGCGGTGATCGAACAGGCGAAGGCATTGTCGTACCCTTCCTCCCTCATCGCTTCAATCTCAACATACCCAAGTCCTGCGATATCGGATAATGCTGCTCCCGAAAGGCTTCCCATCACGGTACTGGCCACGATATTCACATAGGCGAGTCCACCACGATACTTACCGAGCCGGATACGCACAAAATCGAACATTCGGGTTGAAATTCCAGTTTTTATCATGATCTCGGCAGCGAGCATGAAAAGTGGCAATGCCATGAGTGTGAAGGAGTTTACTCCGGAAAACATCCTCATGGGCATGATCGTGATATTTGCAGGATTGGTCATGAGCATATAGATGAGTGTAGTGCCACCGATTGCGAAGGCGATGGGAAACCCAATGATGATGGTGATCATGAGGATTATTGTGGCGATGGTGAACTCAAACATTGTGTTCCTCCTCCTTGATGAATGACTTCAGCAATACTCCAATCAATTGAAGGGCCATCAGGAAACAGCCAATGATTATTGCCGATTGCGGTACCAGCATTGGGAACCCCATGGTTGCACTGGTTTGTCTGAGACCAACTTTGGGAAATATCTTGAAGCCAAGAATGCCGAGATAGAGCACAAGTGCCAGTACCACCATTTGCATGATTGCCATCACAACCCGGTATGTTTTTGGGGGAAGCTTCATAAGCAGAAAATCCACAGATATGTTGTTCCATTTCCTTATCCCATTGCTTGCACCGATGAAGGCCATGTAGATCATCAGATACCTAGCCAATTCCTCCGTCCAAGGAGGAGTGGGAAATGGGAGATATCTTGCCACTACCTGAAGTAGCACCACCGATGCCATAAGAGCTGCTGCGAGGGTGCAGAACCATTTCACGGCCACATCAAGATAATCCAAGAATTTCATATAGTATTGTAGGATGGTTGTCATGCAGGTCCTCCATAGAACACAGGCTGCCATCCATTGTATGGCAGCCCGTGATGATGTCAATGATTATTACTTCTTGGATTTCTTGAGAATTATTGCGGTGATTCCACCACCCACGATCACTCCAATCACGATGTAGAGGATAACCATTCCAGCTGAAGTCCCGCTCTGTTGTGGTGTCGGAGCAGCAGCGGCAGGGGTTGGGGCAGGAGCTGCTGCAGGCGTACTCGCAGGTTGGGGAGCGGCTACTACCTCTGAAACCAAAGTTGGGCGTCCCTGTCCGGCTTCTCCAGATTCGACCGCAGCCAGCAATTCATCCACGATATCCGCATCGATATTTTGCTTGAGCCATGCTACCGCATTCTTCTGGGCAACCTTGAAGGTTTCCATTTCTGCCGGTGTAGGTGAATACACTTGGACTCCCACATCCTGCAAGGTCTTGATCGCAAGGGATTCGGCATATCGTACAGTACCCCGAGCGGCGAAGGCTGCCTCTCGACCAGCTTTCAAAGCAGCTTCCTGATCCTCTGGCGAGAGACTCTGGAACCAATCTTCACCGACAACCAAGAAGGCCAGGCCGAGCAGGTGTCCATCCAGAGTCACATAATCCTGTACCTCATTCAACGAAGCCCCAAGAATGGTGACAGCTGAATTCTCCTGACCATCGACCACACCGGTTTGCAATGCGCTGTACAGTTCCAAGAAGGCTATCGGGGTAGGCGAGGCTCCCAGTGCTTTTACGATTTCCATATGCACAGGTATATCCATCGTACGGATTTTGAGGTTCTGCATATCTTTTGCCGATTTGATCTCACGTTTGCTATTCGAAAAGTTGCGGTATCCACCATTGTCATAGGAAGCGAGAACCCTGAACCCAGATTTTTCAGCCATATCGTCGAAAAGATTTCTTCCGAATTCCCCATCCAAGATATCGTAGGCAGTCAAAGCGGAATCAAAGAGATAAGGAATGGAGAATACTTGGATATCTTTGTAGAAGGGAGCCAATGCTCCGTCCGCAGGGGTCGCACCCTGGGTCACGCCGGATAGAATTTGTTCGAGGTTCGAAGCCGCATCACCCAAAGTTCCATATGGATACAGTTCCACGGTATATCGATTCGAAGTGTACTTCTCGAACGCTCCTTTAAATGCCAGCATTGCCGCGTAGGATGGGTGATAGATTTGCATATCGCCGATTCCAAGGGTTGGTGGATCGGTGAATGCGATTTTCACGACATTGTTGGCACTGAGATTCATCATCCCGCCAACAAGGACACATACCAATGCAATTATGATAATTGCCTTTCTTTTGCTTGTCATCATAGACCTCCTTATGACAAAACACATGTTATCTGGACTTATCTAACAGATAAGGGCCATACGAGATTCAATCAATTCTCTCATCCGAGAGTCTTCGATTCCCATATTCCGGAACACATAATCCAGAATCTTCATAACATTTTCTTTCGTTGGTTCGACATGGATATCCCGCAAACAAGTAGGGGTTCCGATCTGTTTCAGATAATCAATCATCCGCTGGATACGATGCTCATCATATCCATTGACCGCCATCTGCACGGGAATACCGCATGACACAATTTCGCCGTGCAGGAATTCTGCACGTTGTGGTTTGAAATAGGTACAAATACAATCGTATAAGGAATGTGCAATCGCCAATTGCTTCCCACCACTTGCCAAACAGGAAACCATACCTGTCAAAGCTATGTTGGTGCAAGCAATATCTTCCACATCACTATTCAAGGTACCCGATTCCACTGACCGCAATGCCGCCTCTCCCTGATTGAAGTATCTTTCGGTATTGAATGTGGCGATATCGAATCCCAAATCCGGAAGTACCGATTTTTCCCAATTGGTCGAGTGGCGAATACTGAAGAACAGCTCGGGCTCCTTGGCCAATGCATCTGCTATCCCCGAAGCGTACATCCTCGCAGGGCAATCTGTGGCTATCAGCTGGGTATCCAGTACAACTGCACCAACTTCACGTTCGGTGAATACGGATGTGATGGTTGAACCCGTATCATCGTATAGGACACATAACGATACATAGGCGGCACAGGTGGCTACACTGGTAGGAACAGTCACCACTCGTAGACCTGCTTTGTCGGAGCCCCACTTTGCGGAGTCGAGACATTTACCTCCGCCGACACCTACGATGATGTCGGCCTGTTGATCTTTGGCCAATTGTGCTATCTCATCGGTTTTCGCATCGGAGCAATACCCGGAGAAACGATATGTTGCAAAGGATATCTTCTCTTTTCCAAGTGATTTCGCTATCCTGTCTTCGGTTTTTCGCCAAGCGGTTTCTCCAGCCACAATGAGTGCTTTCCTACCATATTTGCCTACTACGGTACCGATAGTATCCAATACTCCAGGTCCTTGGATGAAATCTCCAGCTCCCAAAAGGATCGGCGCATTATTTCTCATACATTCCTCGTGTCGTGTAACATGACCGGCATCAGCAACACTCCGATGCCGATCTCTCAATGCTTAGAGTTTGCCAACATCCTTCAAGACAGCTTTCATAACTTCCATTTCCGAGTCGGTAATGGGTGCCAAGGGATTTCTGGCTGGTCCAATTGCAATTCCGGTAACCAGTTCAATCGCTGGTCTGATGATGGAATTGGGGAGAATTCTTCCATTTTGACCACAAGATCTACAGAATCTATAGAGTGGAATGAACAAATCAAGTGCTTCGGCATTCTTGCCTTGGTCGAACAATTCGAACATTTTTCTGATTTCATGTCCAAAAATGTGGGCTCCTCCACTGACGATTCCCATGGCACCCTGGATGATGGTTGGGAGTAACATGATGTCGTCGCCATTATAGATGAGGAAATCCGGGCGCGACTCCCTGGTGACAAGAAAATAATCGGTCACTTGGGTGGGATTGACTCCCGCCTCGTCTTTGATTCCAATGATGTTCGGAATGGTAGCCAATCTTCCCACCGTATCCGCATCCATATTCACGCCCACAAAGATTGGAATGTTGTAGAGCAAGATATTTGCTTTGGTTTTAGCAGCTAGGATGCTATAGTGATTATAAATTCCTTCTTGAGTTGGTTTGTTGTAAAACGGACACACCACCATACAAGTATCGATACCCAAGTCGTAGGCCTTGTTTGTGAGTGCGATGGTTTCTTTGGTCGAAGCACATCCTGTTCCGGCTATGATCGGTTTTCGTCCTGACACGGTCTTGACTGCCGTTTCCATGAGTTGCACTCTTTCTTCAAACGTGAGCAGGCTTGCTTCTCCTGTGGTACCTGTGACAATGAATGTATCACATAGATCATGATCGATCAGATATTCGATTAGTTTCCCATATGCTTCATAATTTACTTCTTCATCTTTGGTGTATGGAGTTACCAAAGGCAACAAGACTTTGCCGAACTTTTTCTGTAGATCCATTGTATCCTCCTAGATCGATAAT
>CAYZJV010000094.1:0-6045 GCA_964478945.1 uncultured Spirochaetaceae bacterium
CTGTTTCTGTTTGGCCAGTTGTATCGTGGGTACAATCAAATGGGGTACATCCAGTGTGATGTACCGTGAATCCAGTCCGTATCCCCTGATATCGTCATACGGACATTCGGGTGTGTGGATATACTCTTCGATGGTGTGGGCATCATTGGTGCCGTAGAACACTTTTAGATGCTCGATTGTGGGTTCCAATTGAAGATCCCATGCGGTACCGACTCGCAATCGTTCTTCATCCATTAGATGCAGCAATTGGGAAACGTGGCTGTCAATCCCATCGATATAATGTCTGAACTGTTGGGCATCCCTTGCCACAGCGGGTAGATTGAGCAAAATCGGCAAGGGGTGGAGAATGGAATTGATATTCTCCAAGCTGGTCTCGATAATATTCTTTGCCTGACACAGCATGGGCAAATACGGGGACAACCTCTGTAGTGCACTGCCGACTGCGCTATCGGGCACAGTTGCGATCTTCAAGCGCTTCTTCCTCTTGAACACCTGGATCGTATCGGGGGCTACCAACTCGCACACACATGGGGAAGAGGTGATTTCACAAAATATGCAATCTTGGGCATCCTGTTCCTTGAGGTAGGAATGTATCGATTCGGTAAGAAAGTACCCGGGGAATACAACAAACAACTGGTCCGTCCTGATGCACGGGGCAATCGCATCGAGAAACGACTTGTCATAGGAACCCCCGAAATTGGCAATGATGATGGTGGCCTCATCAAATAGCCCTATCGATGGGGTGACGGTGATGGTGAAAGAGTGGTTCTGTGATGATTCCACAAGGTGCAACATTCGTTGGTTAGGGGTGGACACATGTTGGTCGAATACCGTTACCTTGGCACCCCCCATAAGAAATTCAGCTGCGATTGAAAGTGCGAAAGCCGATTGTCCCACAACCACCACATGTTCTTTCATCGATTTTTCCTTCTTCCTCTGCAATGCCTATGCTTGGGAAACGAGAGTACCACCTTTCATGACCCATGCAATTGATCTGAGGTGTTCGACCGATTCAAGCGGATTGTTCGCGACCAGCACCAAATCAGCTTGCTTTCCCACAGTGATCGAGCCGATCGTCTCCTGCTTGCCAAGAATGCGCGCAGCATTGATGGTAGCACTCATGAGCGCCTCCATCGGAGTCATCCCACATTCAACGAACATCGACAGTTCTGTGATCAAATCTCCCAAAGTATCGGTTCCAGCTCCAATCAAAACCCCTTTCCTATGGGCCAGGGCTACACTTTCGTGTTGGGGATCGACCACCAGCTTGCGAATGAATGCAGCCAAATCCTTGCTCCCGTTGTCAAACTCGCGTTGTGCCACCGCTGCGATACCACTCATTGTCGGAACATAATACACTTGTCTTTCCAACATGGCATCGATCAGCTTGTCATTGAGATTCGTTCCATGCTCGATTCCATCCATACCTGCCCTGATAGCAATATCGACAGACCGTTCACCCATCGCATGGACTGTGCATGTTTTCATACGGTTGTGTGCTTCCGCTATGCCCACCTGCAACTCTTCAAAGCTCAGTTCAACCCAATAGGGATGTTCGTGCTCCGGAAGTCCACCAAGACCGCCGCTACCCATGAATTTGATGAAATCGGCTCCTTGTCGTATCTCTTCACGTACCGCTTTTCTCACCTCATCCGGTCCATCGGCTTGCACTGCCCCTGGATAACGATGCGTCTCATGACCTCCGGTACCGGCAATACCAAGTCCACACGACACTACCGCTGGACCTTCCAGCAGTCGATCCTTCACACAATCGCGATATTCATTGTTGAGGCGAGCTTTTGAACTACAGTCGCGGATTGTGGTCACTCCATGACGCAATTCATCCAGTCCGTTGCGTAGTGCAAAAACCATTCGCCGCATATCGGAACTATTTTCCAGTATTGCAGCCCCTTGGCGAAATACTCCCTTGCCAGGTTTATGCAAATGACGGCGTTGTATATGCACATGAAGGTTGATCAATCCCGGAACAAGATATTTCCCTTCACAATCGATTACCTCATCGACTGCATTCATTGGAACCTTCTGAGTAGCCGCTTCACTGATTTGCCGTATCACGCCATCTTCGATCACGACCTGTGCATGTTCAAACATCTTCTTTTGCTCGACATCGAGCAGATGACAATTATGAATGAGAGTTTTCATCATGTAGTTCTCCAAACGCGTGCTGACGTAGATTTGCCAATGCGTTCAAGGATTCGGTGAGGGATTGATGCACGGTTTTTCTTACCGCATCAAAGTCCCTCTTGCGACAAGCTTCAATAAGATTGTTGTGCCAGTGATAGGTCTGCTTCCGTATGTGATCCAACTTGTTTACACTTCGTTCATATCTGCGAAACAAATCGGTGATGGAATTTTGTACTGTCCTCAGTATTTGGTTGTCGGAAATGGTAGCGAGCAATTGGTGGAACTGCTGGTCGATTTCCCAATAATGTTGTTCATTGTCATACTGCGTGTGCATCAATTCATTCAACTCAATGAGTTTCTCTATATCCTTGGATGTGGCCCGGCTACAGGCGAGCACAGCGATTTCCCCCTCAATAATCATACGTGCTTCATACAATTCGCGTATTTCCCAATTTTCCAGCAACATCGGAGCCAATTTGGATCTGACCGCCTGGGTGGGAATATCGGCAACGAACACCCCATACTTACCACGGTGCAACAGTCCCAGTCCAATCAGTTGTCCAATCGCCTCGCGAACGGTGGGTCTTCCCACTCCAAGCGATTCGCTCAATTGCACCTCTCCCGGGAGCTTCTCTCCAGGTAAGATTTTTCTTTCGGAGATTTGTTGGTACAACGCCTCTACCACCTTGTCGACCAACCTTGTTTTAGAAATTTTCGGTAATTTCACCATACACCTCTTACTACCACATTACATGTTGTCCATTTGCTTCTTCACCCTGCCGAACACAAGTATCATCACCATTGCAAGAATCACGACGATGATGGCGAAGGGGCGGGTCAACATATAGTTGAAACCCAATATTGCTGTTTGCCTGAAATATGTTTCCAATCTGTTTCCCAATATGAGTCCCAGCACCAAAGGCGGTATCGGGAATTTGTTCCTCTTCGCCACAAACCCAATAATGCCGAAAAGCATCATGGTCCAAAGATCGAAAAGTGAATTGCGGATCACCAAAGAACCGAGGATACAAAGAAACAGGATGATCGGAGCCAGCCACCGATAGGGGAGATTGGCGATCCTCACCCATATTCCAGACAGTGGGATATTGAGAATTACCAAAATGATGCTTGAAATGAAAAATGCGGCAATGACGGTTCCGGACAAATCACGGTATACGGTGAACATCAACGGTCCGGGAACCACCCCTTGGATAATCAATGCGGCCAGCACGATTGCCAGCACCGGTCCTGTGGGGATACCCAAAGCCATCAAAGGAATGAATCCTGCCATTGCCGCACCATTGTTGGCCGCTTCGGCACATGCGATGCCTTCGATCGCACCTTGTCCGAACTTTTCCTTTTCACGTCCGAAACGCTTTGCCAGCGAATAGCTGATGAACGCAGAGACCGAAGGGGTAATACCGGGCAATATCCCGAGGGATGTGCCTATCACGGCACCCGCACCGGCAGCTGGAGCACTTAGGGAAATTTCACGTTTGTTCGGTAGGAACGTACCGAAACTCTTTGATGATCCGTCCTGTGGCATCGATTCATCTTCCAATATGCCCGAAAGGACTTCGGTTATTCCGAAGAGGCCCACCACTATCGCCACAATGTCGAATCCCTGTACCAACAGATTGGAACTGAAGGTAAGCCTATAGGTGTTGGTGTTTAGATCCACCCCCACCACAGCGATCATCAGTCCGATGAATGCGGAGGCCAAACCTTTGAATACCGATCCACTACCCAATCCGGCGGCACACGAAAGACTGAAGAGCATCAATGCCAGATATTCGAATGGTCCGAAGCGAAGAGCCAAGTCGGCGAGCCTTGGAGCAAAGAACGCAAGGCAGAACAAGGCAACCATTCCCCCAAAAAACGAAGAGAGGATACTGATGACCAAGGCTTGTCCACCCCTCCCTTGCCGGGCAAGAGGGTAGCCTTCAAGTGCGGTGGGGACCGCAGCCACTTCTCCCGGGATATTCAGCAATATCGCAGTGATTGCTCCACCGAACATGGCCCCGTAGTAGATTCCTCCCAGACCGATCAACACCTGTGTGGAAGTGAGAAACGCAGTGAATGGGAATAACAACGCCACGGAAGCTGTCGGCCCCAGTCCCGGAAGAACCCCGACCAAAGTTCCAAGAAAGCATCCTACAAGGGCCACGAGCAAATTGCCCCATCCCATCGCTTCAAGAAATCCCTGCACCAACCAATCCATACATTCTTTCCTTTCCCTTATTCATGATCCAAGTGTGGGCAATCCCATTGCATCACCACCCGAAAATTCCCTTGGGCACCGAAAGTCCCATTGCCGGCAAGCCGAAGCGCAATATGAAAAACATGACGATTGCGGTAAAAACGATCGTCTTCGTCTTGTTCGAAAGCAACCACAGATTGGCAACAAGATAGAGGATGGTGGCAACGGTGAAACCCAGTGGACGTATCAAGAGCACATACACGACACACAACACATAGCTGAGTTGCATTTTCATAGTGGGACCCATGCTACTTCGATCCAATGTAAGATGGATGCGTGTCCGGTCGGCACCTTGTGTATTATCCATCCGGGCAACATCGGGAACCCGCTTCGAAGTGTGTCGCAAGATCAATTGTCGAATGATATCAATGATGCCAAACAGCAACAGGGAAATTCCGATGATCGTCAGATAGCCACCGGGGCCCGAGAGAAAAGACGCACTTTGCACTTTGGCATCGACACGCAATCCCTCGATGATACCCACTACACCCAACGTGCAGACCAGTAGCACATATCCTTCATGCCGTATCAGTGTAATGATTTTTTGCATGCGGTCCTCCCTGTTGCTTGATTGACTGGATTACATTCCTTGTCCAAACAGCTGCAATTCCTTTACAGACTTGGATTCGTCAAGGATATCATTTTTCATTTGTGTCGTTTCGGCATAATCCAATACAAGGCCGAGTTTTCCCAAGTCGGCAAGGAAATTCTCATTTTCCTTCACCTTGCGTGCCGCTGCAAGGATGGTATCCACTACATTCTGAGGTAGATCGGGCCGACCGCTCAAACCAATCCAGAAACCAATCGTGACTTCGGGGAATCCTTGTTCGGCAGCACTTTTCACATCAGGTAGCGAAGCGATCCTACTAGAACCGGCAACTGCGATGGGAAGTACCTTTCCACTCTGTGCAAATGAAGGAACACCGGAGGCCGCCGATGTGCCCAGCATGGCGTGTCCACCGGCAATCGCACTCAAGATTTCCCCACCACCGGTGAAGGCAAGTTTCTTGGTTTGCTTCACATTTATGCCAGCGGCTCTCATGAATTGCAGTTGCACCAAATCAGCGGCACTCGAGGCACTGATACCGGCCCATATCAATTCACCGGGGTTTTCCTTGGCGAATTTCGCCACATCATTGAGATCCTTCCATCCCCGGTTCGGATTGACGCAAAGCACTTGGGGACCTTTGGCAAAACGGACGATGAAATTCCTCTCTTCTACCACAAACGGCAAATCACTCAACAACATTTGATAGGAGCTGGACAACGCTTGGTCGGCCAGGAATGTATACCCGTCGGGTTTTGCATTCAATACCGATTGTACCGCCGGAATCCCATTGCCACCGCCTTGGTTCAGGACATTGATTCCCACACCAAGTTCTTCAGACATATACTTTGCGATAAGACGAGTCAGTACATCCCCTCCAGAACCAGCCGACGAAGCAATCACGAAGTCTATCGGTTTGGTCGGATATGAAGCCGTCTCCTGTTGTGCTTGTGCGGTTACAAGTGAGCAAGCGAGAAGCAGAAGCACGAGAACAATCGACAATCTTTTCATAATAGTCCTCCTTTGAAAGATTGTAATACAATCTTATTATATTACCCTTTCATCTGATGTCAACAAATAATTTTGCCCCTGG
>CAYZJV010000095.1:0-5912 GCA_964478945.1 uncultured Spirochaetaceae bacterium
ACAATCTGGTGCTCTACCATTGAACTACATCCACCAAGATGTCTTTGCAGTCCGGATCCACCAGCGCAAATCAACGTTGGATAATCTGCCCGATTCGAGTCGTTTTGTCAATAGTATTGGACGGAACTTGTCGAAATTTTATCCGGATGACAGTTGCGAACCAATATGACAGACGACTATTCCAGTCACGACTTTCCAGGAAAATGTGGTGTTTCCGACACTTCTGAGCAGATTATCCAACAATGAAGGAACATCGATATCGTGTTTCCCTTGTCGCCATTGGGGTGCATAACTTCTTTCGATCCATCTGCGCAATGCTTCTTGGGTGAGCAACCTTTGTTCCGTTCCCTTCACCAGTGCGATGGTCGGTTCCAGACCGAATTTTCTGAGGACATCGGCCAGATCATTTTCATCCCATGACGAGAGGGGATTCCCTTCCTTTCCATAGATGAATTGCTCGGCCTTTTCCAACTCGCGCCGGACTGTGACATCACTTGCGACTTCGGACAATCGGGATCCCAAGGAAGGGATGGTCTGCGCGAATGCAAGTGTACCTGCTTTCGCCATCCGTTCGACCATGATCGGAAGGAGTTGTTCGGCTTCTCCCAAGCGGGTGAATACATTCCTTCCCAAGAGGTGTTCGAACCGTAGTGACGGATCCAATGTGCCGAGCACTTTCCCTACGTCTCCCAACCGTATGTCGGGACGTTCCACTTCATCGAGTGTTCCAGCATAGTGGGTCATGTGCCGGTAATGGGATTCCTGATCCGTTTGGGCCACCACCAATCCTTCGGGAACTTTCCTGAAGGATTCCCAGACGAACAATCCGTGGCCCGCGTTGAGCACCAATATCCTGTCATGGCGTCGTATTCGGATGGATGAGAAGAGTTCCTCTCGTATGCGTTCGAGCAAGGTTCCCCTCTCTCCTATCGTCCGCTGAACCCAACGATCCCTCTGCGAGTCCCCCGGACCAAAGGTAAGGTGTTCCATCACATCATCCGGTACCACCGCTTCGAGTTGTGCCTCCCGTTTTTTCAATACATCCCCACGTATCCTCTTTTCATATCCTTGGTTGGAGGGATGGTAGAATACCTTGCCTTGAAGGGTTCCCGGAAGGTACTGCTGGGGAACCCAGTGATTGTGGTAGGCGTGTGGATACAGATAGCCTTCTCCGTGTCCGAATCCCTTTTTGTCCCTGCTTCCATCCTTCAGATGGTTGGGCACTTCAGCATCCTTTTCCTCTTCGATCGCCTTCAGGGCATCGAAGAATCCCATGGTGGTATTCGATTTCGCGGTGGTCGCGAGGTACAACGCCGCATGGGTGAGGTGGAACCTTCCTTCCGGAAGACCTATTCTTTCAAATGCCGCGGCATCGGCCTCCACGATTTGTATGGCGTTGGGATCGGCCAGTCCCACATCTTCACAGGCACTTATCATCATTCTACGGAATATGAATTTGGGGTCTTCCCCCGCCGATACCATTCTCGCCATCCAGTAGAGGGTCGCATCGGGGTCGCTTCCACGGATCGATTTGATGAACGCGCTGATGATGTCGAAATGGTAGTCGCCTTCCTTGTCATACAGGACCACTTTCCTTTGTATGCTCTCCTCAGCCGCTTCCTTGGAGATCGAGATCGAAGCACCTTCGGGAGGGGGAAACGAATCGGAACTGGTCTCAACGGCGAGTTCCAAGGCATTGAGAAGGGATCTCGCATCCCCGTTCGCAATATCCACCAAGTGCTCGAGCGCTCCGGATTCGAAGAGAACCTTCCATTTCCCATACCCCCTCGAGCGGTCGGAAAGCGCTTGCAGTGCAATCCTGTGGAGGTCGTCCGGTCCGAGTGGAACAAGTTGAAAGATCCTTGAACGGCTCACAAGGGCTGAATTGACTTCAAAATAGGGGTTTTCCGTAGTCGCTCCCACCAGGATGAATGTACCGTTCTCAACCCATGGCAGCAATGCATCCTGTTGGCTCTTGTTCCATCGGTGGACCTCATCCACGAAGAGTATGGTTCTTTTCCCATAGTGGGCCAATCTGCTTCTCGCCTCATCTATTTCGTAGCGAAGGTCCTTCACACCCGAGAGGACCGCATTCAATGTGGAGAAATGGCTGCGTGTGGTGTTCGCTATTACTCGGGCCAATGTGGTTTTTCCTGTTCCGGGTGGCCCATACAGGATGATGGAGGAGAGCTGATCCGCTTGTATGGCCCTTCTCAACAGTCGTCCTTTTCCCACTATATGGTCCTGTCCAACATATTCGTCCAGTGTGCGGGGACGCATCCGGTACGCGAGAGGTTGATGTGTGTGGTCGAGTTGTTCTTCGAAGAGGTCCATGGAGCGATTATACGCTACGGTTCGGAACGAGACAACCGATCCCGGCAGGGTTTCACAATGTACCGAAGATGGTGATCCTGGGATCGTCGTATGCCGGAGCCATTGTTCTCAACAACGCCTCCTGGGATGTCATCGTTTCAATGAATCTGCGTATGAATTGGACGGCCACGGTCCGATGGATCGATTCTTCGATGGAGTCGATATGGGATTCTTCATTTTCAGGATACAGTCTATTGTTGGCCGCTGCATACGTGTTGTAGGTCCAAAGCAATTCGTTCCAGGCCTCCACCGCTTTTTTTCCGGTTTCCCCATTGAGCTGTTCGATGATCCAAATTTCGAGCTTGGTGGCGGCTTCCGAGGCGAAATGGCGAGTGATCGCGTCTTCATCTCCTCCTATGATTTCGAATGGATCGTCGATGGGAATCGCCTGCTCAAGTGATTCTTTGTAAAATCCATGGACCTGTCCACCGATCGAAGCCACCGCATCGACAACTTCCTTGAGGTATGATTCGAGCAACAGTTCGATACCGGGAATGGTGGCTACGGAATTGACGATGGGGACGGCTGAACCGGGGATCATCTGGGAAGCGGTCGGAGTCCAACGTTTGTTTTCGGAAAGGATGTTCGCCGACGCTTTCACCACCATATCGGTCATTTCAACCACTGCTTCGCGGGCAAATGCGATTTCTTCTTGGGTGCGTTGCACCACTTGTGTTTCCGTACAAGAGACCGCAAGGATGGTCGCGAGCAGCACAAGGATGATAGGGAATCTTGCAGGGATTGGTATCATGGAGAAACTATACCACGGAGTGCCTCTTGAGAAAACACTTTCGCCGTGGTATAGCATTGATGCGATGGCTATCCCATATATGAGGCAACTCAACGAAGGTCCGGTGAATGCGCAGATACTCAGGCTCTCGGTTCCCACGATGGTGGGTATGTTGCTGCAAGCCGTATACGATCTTGTCGATATGGTGTGGATAGGTTTCATTAGTCCTGCCGCAATAGCTGCAGCCACGCTCTTTTCCACACTGTTCTGGCTGGTGGAGGTACTCAATGAGATAGTGGGAACCAGTAGTGTGGCCTTGATCAGCCAAAGTTATGGTTCGGGGGATCTCGAACGTACTTCCCGCATCGCTCAACAGACGCTCACATTCAAATTCCTGGTGGCTCTTGTTGGCGCCGCGTTTTTGGCAATTACCCTCGATCCATTGTTGCGTTTCTTCACCAATGATGCGCAAGTGGTAGCCTATGGGATGGAGTATGGGCTTATCCGGGTGGTGTTCCTGCCACTTTTCTTTTCATCATATAGTGTGAATACGATTTTCAGATGTACCGGGGATGCCAAGACCCCTATGCGTTTGCTCGCAGGGACGGCGTTGCTCAATATGATCGCCGATCCTCTATTCATGTTCTCGACGATACCGGGAACGAGTATTCCCGGGTTTGGTTTGGGAATGCGGGGAGCGGCTATCGCTACGGTTTTGTCGATCACGGTTGCATTTGTCGTCGGGTTCATCCTGCTGTTGAAGGGAAAGGCTTCCGTCACAATCCGTATTTCGCAACTGTTCCGGTTGGAGATCACCATCATGGCGAAATTATTCACCATTGGGCTTCCCTCCGGAATCACGTTGCTTCTCAGGAATCTTTCCATCACCATTTTTCTCAAGATGGTCGCGTTGTACGGTACCGGAGCAATCGCGGTTGCCGGGGTCGCCTTCCGGATATACAGTTTTGGAATGATGCCCGGCTGGGGTCTCATGATGGGCAGTGGTATAGTTATCGGCCACAGTCTCGGTTCCCGTGACCTCGATAGGGCTCGCGATGCGGTACGAATCTCCACTTTGGACTGCCTGATCTTCGTAGGGGTGATTGCTGTGGCAATACTCGCCTTTCCAAACAAGCTTCTGGCGCTATTCATGGGAGGATCTTCGGTTCCATCGGAAGGGACTTCCCTCATGTATGTGGTCGGCATCGCTTTGTTTGTAGGCGCGGCGATGAGTGGGATGGGAGCCGCATTCACGGGAGCGGGAATGAATCGACCGCTACTTTGGGCGAGTCTATTCGGACAATGGGGTGTGCTTGTTCCCTGGGCTTTGGTGGTCGGTTTGTTGATCGAAGTTCCCATAGTATGGTTGTGGGTGGCGTTGCTCGGAGGTGATGTCGCCGAACTATGGTTCCGTCGTCATCTTTACATGAAGACAAATTGGATAAGCCACCGGGTATGAGTTGACGAGAGGGTTGGAAAAGTGAGAAATTATGGGAACAAGTGATCCGGAGGTGAACATATGACCGATCAGCGAGCTCAAATGCTTTCCCAAGTGAGGAACAGGGAACGAAGTATACTCAAGAATGTCTATTTGTGGATGACTGCGGGTCTTGCGATGACCGGGGTCGTCTCCTATGCGGTGGCTACCACAGAGAGTCTCATGCGAATATTCCTTGGAAGCGGCATGGGATTTCTCTTCATCATCATCGCGCAATTCGCCTTGGTATTCTATTTGAGTGCACGCTTGCAAAAGATGACCTCCACGGCGGCGATTGCTTCCTTCATCGCCTATTCGGTGCTCACAGGAATCACGCTGTCGGTGATCTTCTATGCATATAGCGGACTTGTGATATCCCGGGCATTCTTCACCACCGCAGCTTCATTCGGAGGTATGAGTCTTTACGGGATGACCACAAAGCGTGATCTTGATGGAGTCGGTCATTACCTCATCATGGGACTTTGGGGCATCATCATCGCTTCATTGATCAATATGTTCATCGGTAGTGCCAATGTCTATTACCTCATCTCCATCATCGGTGTGTTGGTCTTCCTTGGCTTGACCGCTTGGGACACTCAAAAGATTCGTCGCATGAACGATGCGTATGGGTCCTCGATGGATGAGGAGACCTATATCAAGCTGTCCATCATCGGAGCACTTATGCTCTACCTCGATTTCATCAACATATTCCTCTTTTTGTTGAGGATTTTTGGACGAAGTGATAGATAAGGAGTTGCTGATTATGGCCGAAGCATTGGAAGTTTTGCTGAACAGAAGATCTGTGCGGGATTTCACACAGGAAAAGATAGCCAAGGATGTGCTGGATCGGATTGTCGATGCGGGGCTCCATGCCGCGACGGCAATGAACCGGCAAAGTTGGTATTTGACAGTGGTTACAGACTCAAGACTGTTGGCGGAACTCAGCAACGCGGTTGCCAATGTGTTGGTGGATTCTGGGGTGCCTTCGCTTGTCGAAAGGGGCCGTAGCAAGGATTTCAGCACATTCCATCATGCTCCTGCCGTGATATTCGTATCCTCTGATGGGAGTCATTATTCGTTGGCCGATTGTGCGAACGCCAGTCAGAACATGTGCCTGGCCGCAGCGGCTCTCGGTCTCGGTTCCTGTTATATCGGATCTTTTGTCCAGGCGTTCGATCATCCCAAGGGAAGACCGTTGCGTGATCGATTCGATCTTCCCGAAGGATATGATCCGGTGTTCGCAATTGCCATCGGTCATCCCTCCGAACCTGCTTCGGTGTTGGGACCCAAACAGCCCGAAAGGAAGGTTGCCTATATCGACTGAGCACAAGC
>CAYZJV010000096.1:0-5781 GCA_964478945.1 uncultured Spirochaetaceae bacterium
GCTATCCGATGGGAATCACCACTTGTGCCATGGAATATTTGCACATCCTTCGATTCTTCGGTTGGGACCATACGAATTACCGAGGCAACCCACTTCAGCCAAAATCATGCCATACACAAGAGCCGTACCAAAAAGGACCTTGCAATGATTCATCCCAATTGCTTCACATACAGCATCTTGTCATCCCGAGGCGCATAATAGTCGGCCAATCGGCCTTCGAGCACAAAGCCGTTGTGTTCATAGAACACGCGGGTTGGAAGATACTTCCCGGTTGAGGAAGTCTCGGCATAGAGACGCTTGCCCCCTTGCCCGAACACCCTCTTCTCGGTGAATCCAAGCAACTGTCGACCCAATCCTCTCCCTTGCATCTTGGGATCGATTGCGATCCAATAGAGATCAAACCCATCGAGGGTTCCCGGAATGGGACCATAGCAGGTATAGCCCACCGGCATTCCATCTTCTTCCATGAAGACAAACAGATAACCGGAAGCAAGACCATGGAGGAGTCTCTCCTCAACCAAGGAGATACCGATCTTCTGTTCCTCGGGAGTGAAAAATCCCGTTGCCGCGAGCAGCCAGCCGACGTGCTCCGGATCCTTTGCTACCGGTTCCTCCCGGTATTCAAGAGTTGCCATGCATGGTCTCCCCGACGATGTGTTCAAGGACCTGCCCATAGGAAAGACCCTCTTGTGCGCATGCGGCGATGAAACCGCTGTCTTGAGCGATGCAGGGATTCATATTCACCTCCAAGACATACGGATCTCCCTCTGAATCGACACGCAGATCAACCCTGGCGTACCCACTGCAATCGAATAGATGCCAACATGACCTGGCGATATCGCGAAGCTTATGGTCCAATTCGGGACTATTTTGGCAGGAAGCGAAGGATCGAATCGTATGGCCATAGGCGAAGGATTCTTCAATCCACTTGGCCTCGTAGCCCACGATCTTCGGCTTTCCCACAGGATAATCGATGAACTCCATTTCCGCGATGGGAAGAATCCTTGGCTTGCCATGATCCGAGAGCATCGAAATATTGAATTCCCTCCCCTCGATGAACCTTTCAACCATCATATGATGCATGTGCGCATCTTCTCTCCTTTCGATCAACTCTCCGACGGTTCGACAGATGAAGACCGAATCGTCGACTATCCCCACCGAGGCCTCCTCATCCTTGGGCTTTACGATCAATCGTTCACCGATAAAGGAAGACCAGAGGGAAGGATCGTTGCCATCGATCCAATCGGGAGTGGGAATGGCGGCCAAGCGCAGGAGCCTCTTGGCCAACAACTTGTCTCCGGTAAGGTACAAAGAGTTGGCATTTCCACCAGTGAAATTGAAACCAAGTCGATCGCACAGCAGGGGAATCGTATGCAAAAAACGTGATCCATGGAAAGTTTCCACAAGATTGAATACCAAATCGAACCCATTGCCGCTGAGAAACGCTGCCAAATCCACGAGATCACCGGCGAAAGGCCTTGCCTGAACCGTATGGCCAAGTCGCTCCAACGCTTGCCCAATCTGGGAAACTTGCACCAAGGTATCCAATTCATCGGGAGGAGCATCGGAGGCCACCGAATCATGCAATAGCAGAATGTGTCGTTTCACCGGCAAGCCCCACACGCCGCAACGCCGATTCGATGATCAGAGCGATCAAGGAGCGGTAATCGATACCTGCCATGGCTGCCAGAATGGGGAGATCGGAATCCACAGGATGGAGCCCGGCCAGAGGATTGACCTCCAGAAAATGGACATTTCCCGTTTCATCCATACGCAGATCGACCCTTCCACCGTCACGACACCCAAGTGCGCGCCAGGCACCGAGCGCCACCATTTCACACTGCTGTGAAACGATTCCCTCCACCTTGCGATACGTCGCACAATCCTTGTACTGTTGTTTGGAAGTATAGGAATAGACTCCGTGATCGCTATGTGTATCGACCACAATCTCCATCATCCCGACAACCTGGGCCTCCCCACCTGTTCCCACGATTCCAACAGTGAACTCTCTTCCGGACAGATATGTCTCCACGAGGACCGGCTGAACATGGTTGGTGAGCAATCGTTGGACCCCCTCATACAACTGAAGCCGGTTGGATACAATCGAATTGCCATCGATTCCCATCCCGGTTCCCCCTCCCACCGGTTTGATGAACAAGGGATACGGCATATCGACCGCCGTAAGATCTTCCATACGTTCGATCACCCGAAAATCGGCTGTGGGAACCCCATGGGAGGCAACCACCGCCTTGGACAAGCCTTTGTGCAAAGTCACCACCATGGTAAGGGAATCGGAAAAGACATAGGGAATGCGGTAGGCATCGAGCAACGCAGGTATCTGGGCTTCCCGACACAGACCATGCAAACCTTCGGCAATATTGAAGACCAATGGCCAGCGCCTCCCTTGGGCGAGAGCCACCACGAGATCCTTCACGTTTCCGATCCTCTCCGTTTCATATCCAAGGGAACCCAATGAGGTCTCGATCGCATCGATGGTCACGGGACTATCGAGCTCGGCCACTTCTTCGGGAGCATAACCATCTTCGAGATAACTCTGTTTGAGGTCGTAGGTCAAACCAATGCGCATTTCAAGACTCCTGCTTGGCATCGGGATAGATGAATTGTTTCCCTTCGTAGTTGCGTAGACAGAAACCCCTCTCATCATGCGACATCTCATACTCGGGAAGCACGGGTACCTTGCCACCACCTCCGGGAGTATCGACCACATAGTAGGGAATCGCCAACCCACTCGTATGGCCCCGCAGTCCATCCATAATCTCCTTTCCCTTGTCGATTGTGGTTCGAAAGTGGGCCGAACCGACGATCGGATCACACTGGAACAGATAGTATGGTCGAACCCGCACAGAAAGCAACTTGTGGAAAAGTTCCATCATGACCTCAACCGAATCATTCACCCCTTTGAGCAACACGGTTTGGCTGCCGAGCACGATACCCGCATCCGCCAAGCGATTGCAGGCCAGTTTACCCTCATCGCTCAATTCGTGCGGATGCGTCGCATGGATATTGATATAGAGGGGACGGTACGATTTCAACACTTTGACCAATGCAGGTGTGATCCTCTGGGGAAGTACGAAAGGCACCTTTGTCCCGATACGGAGCATCTGTATATGTCTCATCTGCTTGAAACGGGCAAGAAGCCGGGCCAAACTTTCATCGGAGAGAGTGAGGGGGTCTCCACCACTGATGATTACATCCCTGATCTCCGTATGCCGCTCAAGATACTCCAAAGCCCGATTCCAATGCGCTTCCAACAGTTCCGCATGTCCTCCGACCAATCTTGATCGGGTGCAATACCTGCAATAGACGGAACAGAAACTTGTGGCGAGAAAGAGGGCCCTATCTGGATAGCGATGGACGATTCCGGGAACTGGACTGGTGTGGTCTTCTCCCAAGGGATCCAAAGCCTCTCCAACCGCAACATGGCTTTCCGCGATATGTGGAACCACAGTCTTGCGTAGTGGATCCTCCGGATCATGTGGATCGATCAGACTAAGATAATAGGGAGTAATCGAAAATGGGAACTGCCAATCGGAACGATCGAGCGCAGCCTGCTCCTCTTTCGAGGGCGTCAGAAAACGGTACAATTGTTCCTTGGTCGTGATCCTATGGAAGAGCTGCCAATGCCAGTCATTCCATTGGGTCAAATTCGTGTTCGGAAAAAATTGCTTTCTGAACAGGGAGGATCCAAAATGTGGGGATCTTGGAATTCGGGGCATGGATCCAGAGATGACCACACCCGATTGGGTAAGCGGAGGCTCGTCATCAAGTGACGAGATCCGCATCGCAGAGACGTGCTCCACGGCTAGCTCCTTACGCTCATGTACACCAGAATCGGCAGTTTGCCGCACAATTTGACAGAGCGCTCATTTCAACTGGAATATACCACCAAATAGAAAAAAAAACAGTATGGAAACCCCCTGTTGCACAATAATTTTTTTAATGATTTGCACGTAGTGGGCAATGAAAAAAATTACTTGTTCCAGAAGGTTTTTCTCGTGTTCGGATGTACAAGCGCAAACCATTCGACACAACTTCCAGTTGCACAGAACACACAAATCGGATACGAAATAGGTATGACACAATACCCATTGCATGAGGACTATCGCAAACTGCGTTTCAGTGTACCCCTGAATCCCGTCTTCCTTCCATTTCTCCAACGTATGACGCGCTACTCCTACGACAGACAATCGATTCCGGATGGAATCGTACTCAGCAAACGTACCATCGGCCATGTCCCCATCGATATCTTCAGTCCCAAGAGCCTTTCCGATACTACACCTTGTCTACTCTTTCTCCATGGAGGAGCCTTCGCATTGCCGGCATCCGCGTTTCATAAACGATTGGCATGTCAGTACGCACTACGATGCTCGTGCACAGTGATCCTGATCGACTACAGGTTGGTACCGCAATATCCCTACCCCAATGGGCTCGAAGATTGTGTGACCGTCTACACATGGCTACTCGATCATGCAAAAGAGTTCGAGGTGGACCGTCATAGGATCGCCATTTGTGGTGACAGTGCAGGAGGAGCGTTGGCCGCGTCCATGGTCCAAATGCTCAAGGAGAGAGGCACAAGGATGCCGCTCTTCCAGCTGCTGGTCTATCCGGTGATGGATTCGAATTGCACAACCGGCTCCATGAAACGCTTCGTCGATACCCCTATCTGGAATTCACGCCTCAATCGGAAGATGTGGAACCTGTACCTTCCAAAACATCAGGAGTCGATCGACATGCACCACTTCTCTCCTTTGAAAAGTGAATCATTCGAAGGTTGGCCTGAAACATATATCGAGGTTAGTGAGTTCGACTGCCTTAGGGATGAAGCGATCGCCTATGCCGGAAAGCTGAAACACTACGGAGTCGAAGTAGAGCTCAACGAGACAAAGGGCACTATCCATGGGTTTGAGATGAACTACGACAGCCCATATACCCAACAGATCATCGATAAGAGAATCGACTATATGAAGTATCGGTTCAGCAAAACATAGAACTCACAGCTTCATCTTCAACACGATACCAGCCGAAGTGTCACCCATGAGGTCTATCGGAGTACCGGAAACCACTTCGTTGAGATTCACCACGTGGGTCGCCTCAAGAGCGATGGCGAATACGGGTGTGATGTTGAAATCGAAACCTATGCGGGCATGGTAGAGTACCATTGTGGCTAGATCGATGGCCCCCGAATTCACCGTCATATCATAGACGGGTCCCAAGGCTGCATACGTTTCGAAGAATCCCAGTGGCCAACGTGCGATAAGATTGGTCGCAAGGCGCAATTGTGTTCCGGTACTCCCTTCTTCGAAGGGTTTCACCAAAGCGGCTTCACCCGAGAGTCCGAACCACTCGGTGATGAAGAACGCCATCCTCACACCCGGTGTATAGGTGACATAGTCAGTATCGGCGATATCCTGCAAAGTGTAGGTATTCATCAACCCGACTTCGAAGATGCTTGGAATTTCGGCGGCAAGTGAACCTCCTCCACATATCGCGACAACCAGCAATAGAATCATGACTTTTTTGCGCATAAACTCCTCCCGAAGTAAGATACTGTATTGTAACCGGAGTACATTGATCTGGCAAACGGGATTTGATGCATCCGCTATAGACACTCGAGGGATGCTTTTGGAACGATCTCCAGTTGCTTGAAATGATGATGAATGTGCACATAAGGATTACCATAAGAACCCCAACCTCGCTCCCAGAGACTTCAAATGCAGGTGAACGAGGTTAACTTGCACTTTTTACCAAGGGCATATTATC
>CAYZJV010000097.1:0-5665 GCA_964478945.1 uncultured Spirochaetaceae bacterium
GAACTACCAGCGGTAATCGTTCCTCTGCTGGCGGGGTTTCGCGATCGCTTCGTTTACACGAAGATTACGACCATCGATCTCCTGACCATTGAGCTGGCTGATCGCAGCGGTGGCTGCATTCTCATCTTCCATCTCGACGAATCCGAAACCCTTCGAACGCTGGGTCTCGCGATCATAGATGATGTTGGCACTGAGGACAGTACCATACTGGGCGAACACGTCCCGAAGCTGTTCCTCGGTGGTGTAGTAACTGATGTTTCCGACATAAATTTTCTTTGCCATGATAAGCATTCCTCCACAGGCATGTGCCTGTTCATAAAAATAGTACGCTCCATTTGGGCAGTCTGAACGAGTATCTTGTCTGATGGAGTGTGTCTAGAAAGAACGCAAACGTACAAAGCAAGGAAAACGAAAGATCTGCAACGCAAAATAAAAAGCATTGGTAGGGTAGCACGGTTGGGCAGTCCAAGTCAATGCGCCCTCACTTCAACAGCCTCCGCACGATATTCATCTTACTCTTGGTATAGGGATGATAGCGGAAGGGAAGATCACACCAGTTGTACCGTTTCACGATACCCTTGTGATGGCTGAAGGTATCGAAACTCGACTTTCCGTGGTAGGAACCCATGCCACTTTCCCCCATTCCACCGAATCCCATGTGTGGATTGGCGAAGTGGACCACCGTGTCGTTGATGCATCCCCCTCCGTACCGAAGTTCGGTGGTAAGCCGTTCCTCCACCATTTTGTCGCTGGTGAACAGGTAGAGTGCCAATGGACTGGGTCTTGATGAGATGTTCGCAACCACCTCATCGATCGAGGTGAAGGTGATGATCGGCAAAATTGGCCCGAAGATCTCCTCCTGCATCACCGGTGAGTCGAATAGCACATCATCAAGTATCGTAGGGAGCAGTTGTAGGGAACCATCATTTCCGGTACCTCCCATCACGATATGCTGGTTCATGATAAGCGATTGCAATCGACGGTAGTGCTTCTCATTTATAATCGAAGGTAGGTTCGAATAGTCTCCTTTTGGGAAAAATTCCTCCACAGCCGATTTCAGTCCGTCTACGAAACGGTCCTTGATCGATTTCTCAACCAATACATAATCGGGAGCGATACAGGTCTGTCCGGCATTCAGGAGTTTTCCGAAGGCGATCCTCTTCGCAGCAAGCGCGATATTCGCACTCTTGTCCACAATGGCGGGACTCTTGCCTCCCAATTCGAGCGTGACGGGAGTAAGATGTCTGGAAGCCTTCTCCATGACCAATTTCCCTACCGAGACACTGCCTGTGAAGAAGATGTAATCAAATTTCTGTTCAAGCAACTGTTGGTTTTCGCTTCTCCCGCCTTCCACAACCGCCACCAGTTCAGGATCGAACACCTCTTCAATCAAACGAGAGACCATGGCGCTGGTGTGTTTCGCATACGCCGAGGGTTTGAGTATCACAGTGTTTCCCGCCGCCAAGGCTCCGATGAGCGGAACCATGCTCAATTGGAATGGATAGTTCCAAGGTGCCATGATGAGCACCACACCATAGGGCTCGGCGATGGTGAAGCTGCGTGCTGGAAATTGGGTCAAGGGAGTACGGATCCTCTCGGCCTTCATCCATCGTGGCAAATTGCGGATGAATGAGCCCAACTCATCCAATACAATGCCCACTTCACTCAGGTATCCTTCGAAGGCATGTTTGTGCAAATCGGCTTCCAGTGAGGCGAGTATGTCCGCTTCATGGCGTTTGATCGCCTCGTACAGCCTTTGCAGCCGATCCATACGGTCAGCAAGTACACGAGTGTTCCCCGATAGGAAACAAGTCCTCTGTCGGTTGACCAATTCCTGGTAATTTCTCTGAGGTGCCATTATTTCTGTATCCTGACAATTGATGCCAATACGATGAGATGCAACACCACCTGTTCGATCCAGACGAACCATTCTGATCCGTCGAATCTTCCAAAGTCGATGGTGAGGATGTCGAGAATGACGATCAGTGCGATCCAGATGACCAATACCGCTCCCATTGCGATTTTGGAGAACTTCTGGGGAATCGCTCCAACGAACAAGTTCGCACCCAAGAACAACCCGCACAGAAGCTCCACTGTGGACAACACTATGGCGAGCAGTTCACTGTCACCTCCGAACATTCCCGAAATTTCACTGGAGAGCCGGCCCGTGGCTCCTCCACCGGTGGTGAAACCTACTATTCCCATCGACAGGAACAATAGTGCGACAAGCAGCTGCAATGTCTGTACCGAGGCAAGGGCCTGCAGCGAATTCTTGGGTTGCGTTGCCATAATGAACTCCTTATATACCAATGGTAATCCAAAATACATACGTCGTAAATAGCATACATTGTGGTATCATGGAGCGATGAGTACCACCACCACCAAGGATTCATGGGAGATCAGGCTACTGAGGACACTGGTATGGATCTATATCGTATTGTGCATCCTGATTGCCGGTTTCAACTATGGATATGCACCTTCGGCACCAGAGAGTGTTCGACAATTCATCAACTCGTTCTGGTTGTTCTATGAGAATTGGATCAAAACCTTCCTGATCGTCGGTTGTGGGTATCTGACCTTGAGGATAGTGGGCAAGAGACAAAGAACCACAATGCGGAGGAGAAACATCATCGGGATGACCATAACGGCACTGCTCATCCATATCCTCATACCCTTGGCTTCCGGCAATCAGGAGATATATTTTTATGGGATGCCGCTGCCATGGTCGAATGTGCCATTGCAATCGATGGTCCCCTCAGCCGATTTCACCCAAAGACATATGTTGCTGTGGGGTGCACAAGGAATCACCTTTGCCCTTGCCGTCTTCTGGATCATCAATGTGATCGTGCTGATTGGAACCTTGGTATTCGGAAGAAGATGGCAGTGTTCCACCTTATGCCTCTTCAATGGTTTCGCGGCCGAGGTATTCTCTCCAGCTTTGCCGCTTCTTACCAAGAGACGGGCCACTCGAACCCAAGGCACTCTCCGTGTGACCAAGAAGGAGGCACGACGGTTCTCCGTCATCCGAATCCTGTTCTTCATCATCTCCATCTCACTCACCATCTTCTGGCTTCTTCAGATCTGGGGCGTTCCCGATCGAAAACTCATGGGGATATTCGAGCGGGTGGAATTGTACAAATATCTGGTGTTCGAGCTGATCATGATGATGTACTTCTGGGTTGCATTCATCGGAAGGGGGTATTGTCTCTACTGCCCGGTGGGAACCGTTGTCGCCTCGTTGGGCAAAGTGGTGGGACAAAGGATCGAAACCAACATGACGAACTGCATCGGTTGCCGACTCTGTTCCAAGGTGTGTCCTGTCGGGATCGATGTGGCCGGGTATGCACAAAAGGGTGTGCTTATGGACAGCACGAGGTGTGTGGCATGTGGACACTGTGTCGATGCATGTCCCACCGAAACACTGCATTACACCACCGATACAATGGAATTGTTCGCACGAATGAAGAAAAGAACTTGAGAACGGTTGTTACAGCAGTTTCTTGCTACCCGAATAGAGCTCCTCAATCGCAATCACGGTAGCAGCGTGTCCTGGATGTTTCATAGGGTTCCATGATTTCATGAAATCGAAATTATCTCCCGAGGTTTCATAGGAAATCCTTCCCTTCACCTGATAAGAGGTTCCCTCATCGGTGATGAACAACACCACTGCGGTGCTTCCACCGAGTATGTTGGCACGTGTCTTGTCGAAGTAATTGTCTGCCACGACAATCCTTCCATCGGTGGTCATTTCGCTACATGTGGCATAGATGCTGTTGGCTTGGCCCCTTCCGTCCACGGTGGTAAGGACGATTGCTCCATCACGGTGCTTCCATGCGTTCCTCAGGATATCGATCGCATTCTCCATATCTTGTGACTCCTTGCTAATGATGTTCAGTTCGTCCGCCTGTTCCTTTTTGTCACAAGAGCGAGCAACTTGTCCGTCGAACGAAGCCTGCGGCTGATGTCCCTGGCCAAATTCATGATGATCATCATGTGGACATGGGGATGGGTCTTGGACAGCATGTAGAGATCCCGATTGGTGAGTGTGATCACCTTCACCTCGGTAAGGCACACAGCCGAAGCGGCACATGGTTGGATATCGATCAACTCCATTTCACCAAAGGAATCGCCCTTATGCAAGGTGGTGATGTCACGTTCCTCATGCATACCCTCCTCAGGGTGTTTCCGGATGGCAACATCACCGTAGACGATGAAATAGACGGTGCTGTTCGGAGCATCCTGATGAAGAATGACTGTATCTTGGGCATAGACCTTCTCATCGAGCAGAGGCCGTATAATGTTAAGCTCATCGTCCGAGAGCCCACCGAACATGCTGTGCTTGCAGAGGAAATCATTGTCAACCGTACATACTGTCATGCCATATGATACCCCCACCGGATGTCCAATGCAAGGATTCATTGTGGATTTGAATCAAATCAAAAATAGTGAGTAAATGGAGCACAGCAAGAGTCATCAGCCGAAAGTGCACTGGTTCCCGTTGGAAAACCCACGGCAAGTCCTTTCCACTTTCACTTCGATTCCGATCGCATCTTTCGACCCTTCATATGGGATGGGAAGATTTGGGAATAGTTCAGGTTCTTTTTCAATACGATCTCCTCACACAGGTATGTGAGGAAATGGGGATGGCTGAAACCCTTCTTGACCAGAATGTCCTTGATATTCCTGTCCGCCATGAGCTTGCCCAGGATCCGGGCTGATTGGCAAATCTCAGTCAGCTCCTTCAATTCCTTCCTATACGATGTGGCGGTGAGGCCTGCTCCCAATCCGCTTCCGACAATGCGTCCGGCCAAAAGCGCAGGATAAATTCCTTCGCCCAAGACCCTATCGACAAGACCGGTGGCATCACCGACAAGAAATATGTGTTCGGATGCCAGTATCTTGGCAGGCTTCCCATAGGGGATGATCGCACCCTCCACATGCGGCTCATCCAAGTGCAGCAGGGAAAACAGCTGCTTTGCCGATTGCAGCACCTTACCGTCCTTTTTTGTGCCTCCCACTCCCACGGATGCATACTGGTCGTCATACGCGAAACACCATCCGTAACCCTCATCAATCAGATCCATGTACAGATGGAAACCGTGTGGCAATGAGGATGGTATGGGATGAAAATAATTCTTGCCGATACAGAATCCATCTGAACGGCGAGAGTCCTTGTGCAAGTATCTCCTCACCATACTGTTCGCACCATCGGCTCCGATGAGGATGTCGAAACGGAGTGCCCCTCCATTGTCGAGGAGGAGGGTATTGTCATCGGTGATACGGGTTGCCCGGGTACCCTCGATCAACTCTCCTCCCAATTCCAGGTACTTCTTGCACAACAAATGGTCAAACTCAAAACGGTTGACCATAAATGCGTTCCGGGTGAGTTGCAATCGCAGTTCCTTCCCCTGGTAATGGATGAATACGTCGGATGAAGGATAGAAGATTGAGGTATCCGAACAATCAAAACCCAATGTTGCAATCTCACGCATGGCGGGATAGGTGAGAAATCCTCCACAGAGTTTCTTGCGTGGGAACACCGCCTTCTCGACGATCAGGACACGGATGTTCCTCTTGCGCAAATGGATACCGGCAGTGAGACCCGCCATGCCTGCACCAACAATCACAATGTCACATGTCTGCATATCCATCGCGATGCCCTCTC
>CAYZJV010000098.1:0-5586 GCA_964478945.1 uncultured Spirochaetaceae bacterium
ACTTCATGAAGCCAGACACCATATCTTTGGAGGCACTTCATGAAGAAGTCGCACATTTTGGCCGTTTCCATCATTGGGTTCCTAGTCCTGACGGTAGGTATTGCTCCGCTTTCTGCGGATAGCTACACCGATCTTGGCACAGGGGCCACTCTGGCGATCATCGAGGAATCGTTCGCCGAGGCGGAAACCAACACAGCTTCGCGCGTAAATACGATCTCACGAGAGGAAATCGCATCCTATCAGGCGGAAACGACAGCCCAACTTGTAGAGAAGGTCATCGGTACCACCTTCTCATCCTATGGAGCCCTTGGAGCGGCACAGAACGTGCAGATACGGGGAGCATCCTCGGACAAGACACTGGTGTTCCTCAATGGAGTGCCATTGGGCTCCGCCCATGAAGGTTCGTATGATCTCTCCCGTATTCCGGTGAACATGATTGAACGCATCGAAATCATTAAAAGTGGACCGGGAAACCTGGGAAGGACCAATGCGATCGGAGGGATGGTCAATATCATCACCAAGTCGGGAGCGTGGGACAACGGAGGGGCAAGGGGACCGATAACCGTCTCATTCGAAAATGGTGCATACCTTCCACTCACCTATGGAGGCACTGGTGAACAGAATTGGCTCTCGCTTATAGACAGTCAGAAGCTTGATGTCGAATACGGTACTCGTCTTGGTGATATTAATATGACTGCGACCACCGGGGGATTGCGGGCTGCGAATGCCTACACATATCCAGATGGAGAAAATCGCTCCCTACGGACCAATGCCGAAGTGCTTTCCGCACATGCGGGTCTGTTTCTTGATGGAGTCATCTCCGAGCGGGTGCATCTGAAGGGCAATGCCCTGACGAACTGGCAACGTATCGGGGTGCCTGGAATGTTGAGTTGGCCAACACCCGGAGCGCAACAGGAGGACTGGGAGATTTCGGGTAACCAAACTGTCGCGATCGATGCGAAGCAGCATGGTCCCATCGATACCCACACAGTCGTGGCGAATGGGGCGTTCGCTCGGACGCAGTATGTCGATGATGGTTCCGCCACCAACGATACCCATGACAAGCTCCGCCTGTTCTTCCAGTATCGTCAAGATTGGCGGATGGATAAGTGGTTTGCATTGGAGACGGGAATTGATGCGACTGTCGATCATGTCCAGAGTTCAAAGATTGGAAGCCAGAACCGTACAGTCCCCTCTGTTCATGCCAATGGAGGAATCTATTTTGCAAAAGGAACCTTCTCGATCCACCCGAGTGTGCAACTCAGATATGTGAGCGATACCAACGCATTCTCACCGAATGCTTCGGTCGGTATGATCTATGCTCCCGACAGCATACAGCGCTTACAAGCAACAGTCAGCTATGCGCAGCAGATTCCCACATTCAGCCAACTGTATTGGCCGCTCGAATGGGGATACCGGGGAAATCCCGATTTGAAAACGGAGAAGGGCTTCAATGGCGATATTGGCTATACTTTGGAAACCGAAAAAGTTCGGTATGAAGGGAGCATCTTCGCACGTGATGTGAATGATGCGATTGTGGGTGACCCCAACGACAACTACATTCCCCACAACATCGCGCATGCGTTTTATGTTGGAACGGAACAGTCGGTGACTTGGGACCCCTCGGATTTCTTCTCCTTCTCGGTCAGTTACCAATACAATCGGAGTTTTGATCTATCGAACAACCACACATTCTCAGATGACATCCCGGTATCGGCGGTGCGGGCACATACACTCAAGACATCGTTGGACTTTACCCAGGGTCCATGGAACATCATCGTGTTCGGTGAGTACTTGGGGAGCTCCCAGGTTGCCGATGCAGTCCTACTCGTTGATTTGACTGCCAATATGGCGATCTCTGAAACAGTGTCGACCTACGTGGCGATCGACAATCTGTTGAATGTCGCCTATGAGTTGTATGCCGGATACCCGATGCCTGGAATGAAGATCAGGGTAGGCGGTTCCGTACTGCTTTAGACGAGGAGGACCAGCGATGGAGACGAACCAGACGATGATGGGTGTGATACAACGTGGTGGGCCGGTGATGTGGCCATTGCTGGTACTCTGTGTGACGGTGGTGGTGGTTGCTTTGGATGGATTTCTGAATCTTTACCAATGCAGACGTGGGGAAGGGATGATGGTTCGACCATCCGAATCTTTCGCCCTCTCATTGCTCGATTTCATCGCGACCACCGCACCGGTTCTTGGTTTTCTCGGAACAGTTGCCGGTATGATCAGTGCGTTCGGTGCAGTCTCTGAATCGACCACAGTCCAGTTGCCGGTGGTGGCGGGTGGACTGTACGAGGCCTTGTTCACCACTGCATTCGGCTTGATGGTATCGCTGCTTGCATCGATGGTGAGCTTCCTTTTGGAGTTCGCCATGGAGAGGATATGGGAAGAAGACGACGACAGCAGGTAGGATATAGCAGCGATATCGCATTTTTGCTGATCATCTTCTTCCTCGTTATGGTGGGTTCGACGGCGAATCGGGCCCTAATGATCGAACCTGCGGAAGAAATTCCGAGCACTGGGCGTTTGATCGAGGATGATGCTGTCAAAGCGGACCCCATTTACCTCGAAATCCTAATGGACGGTTCGATACATGTTGCTCCCAACTCCGTAGGTCAGGCATTGTCGATTGTGGAGGGAAAGGATGTGGTGGTGTATGCCCATGAAGGGGTGCGGTGGGACCAAGTGGTCGACGTTCTGGACACACTTTCCGTATGGGATGTGTCGTCCATTGTGTTTGCCAATGAAATGGAGGAGCCATGAAACGGAAACGGGCGGTGGCAACAGCGATTTTCACCGATGTGGCATTCATATTGCTTCTCTTTTTTCTGGTTTTCGCGATTGCCAGCCAACGTTCTCCCTTTCCCTTGGATCTTCCTTTGGCATCTCATGCGCAGGATGTCCCACCTGCGGCGGTACGGATCTTCGTGGACAAGAACGGCACGTTGTACCGTGGTGACCAGTCCATTTCCTTGGATCAAGTTGAGTATGCCGAGAGTGTCTCTCTGTATGCCGATGCAGCAACCGATTTTTCTGTGGTGCTTCCGATTCTCCATCGGCTTGCACTGTTGGGAGTTCCAAGGGTGCAGTGTGGTGTGGAGGTGCCATGACCAGAGTTGTGCGTATCTTCCTTATTATTTTGGTGGTCACTAGCGGTACGCTCCTCTTGCTTCGTATTCCTGTTGCAATGCCGACAGATGATTACATTCAACTACCTTCTGCGAAGGATTTGCCGAGAGAAGTGACCATCACTCTTGCCCAAGTACCTTCCATCGCTGCCTCCTCAGCAACGGCTATCGAGGAACCTCGCGAGGAAGTACCACCCGAATCCGTGATCGAGGAGGAGATGCAACCGACGGATGATGACCAACCTCATCAAGAACGGAAAATGATGGATCGTTGGGAAGCAGTTGCACACACCGGTTCATTTATTCCCGATGTAACCATCGCTTCTGTCAAAGCAAACCAAACACTCCAAAAAAGTGACCTTCCCAAGAAGGCAGACCACACCTACGTGTCGTTACAACAGGTGACCGAAGCGCCGCGATTCGATCACAAGTTACTTTCCAGTAGGATTCAATATCCTCAGGGAGCCAAACGGCAGGGAGTGGAGGCAACGGTCGTGTTGCGCCTGTATATTGGAGATGACGGTGCCATCCGGAATGTCATCGTGGAGGAGGATCCGGGCCTCGGCTTCGCTTCGGCTGCAATGAATGCATTCTTCAATATGGTTGTGGAACCGGCGAAGATCGATGGAAGGGCTGTTGCGGTCACCATGCTTTTCCCGATCACCTTCTCCTTGGAGTAAGATGTGCAGAATATTCCAGAGAAGGGGAGCAACCTTTTTTCAACGAAGCCATTCCGGAAAGCTCTTGTAACCAAAGTGGGGAAGGGGTGTGGTTCCCTCTCCCTCCCCCTGAATCGGATCATGGTTCCTTGAGGAAGTATGCACGCTAGTTTTTGTTGCCTTTGATGTTCCAGATCGTACGTAGTGATAGGGATATTTCGGGACCACCGAGTCCATAGGCCTCAATACCCATCGTCTCCCCATGGGCGGCGAACCGCCATCCTCCACGTAGTGCAATACGTGTACTGCTTGTGATATTCAGTTCCAACCCCGCTGTAATCGAAGCGAAGGTGGATCGTATGGTGGATGACACATCGTAGCCTTCCTCCCCGTCGATATCCTCAAGATACCCAATGCTGATTCCTCCCACAGTCAGACGCATGATGGGGTGGAGCAGACTATCGGGGGAGATGGTGAAGAGCAACTCCATTCCCGACATCAGTGCAAACGCCGCTTCAGTGTCTGCGATCGATAGTCCCAGGTCGGCGTCGGAAAAGTTCGACAATGGATTGACGGCGACGAACCCTCCTAGGGAAAACCATGGGGACAGTTGGAATCCAGAGGAGAAGTCAACCAGTACCGAATTCTCATCCTGGATGAACGCTGCTCCCCCTCCCATATTCAGATACGTCACGAATCCATATGATGGTGATGGAGTATCCCATACTGTCTCTGTTGCGAATACGGAACCGCTGCCACATACCAAGACCAGAACCAACAAACCGATTTTCAATTCTTTGTTCATAATCAATAATCTTCCTTTCGATTGAGTATTTTTAGTGAGTATTTTCTGAAACCAACAGATCGAGCATATCGAGCAACTCCTGCTGTCCATAGGGTACCCCTTTTACCACCACGGTTTCGATTTCGTGCAGTTGCGTGATATCGTCGAGTGGGTTGCCTGCCAGTACCAACAGGTCTGCCCGATATCCTGCTTGGATCGAGCCGAATTCATCGGCTTTGCCAAAGCATTCGGCGGCATGTACCGTTGCTGCTGCGAGTGCTTCCCATGGTGACATTCCCAGTTCCACCAAGTGTGCCAACTCCTTATGCAGCGAGGTTCCCGCGACCACATTCAAAGTGCCACTGTCCGTTCCTGCCGCAATCGGGGCTTTCGCTTTGATCAGTGCCTTCACGATCATTTCGAAATCCTCGATATGTTCGGAGGGTAGCGTTTCGTATCCTTCCACTTCCTTTTCTATCAAGTTGGAGAACGATTTGACCGAACCTGTCCAGATCTTGCGGTTCGAGTCGGGTATGTAGCGGGTCCACGGATCTGAATCGATGTCGTCAATGTGCTCGGGTGTGACGATATTTCTCCATACTTGCAGTGTGGGAATATTCCATATCCCTGCCTCTTCGGTACGCATGGCGATCTCATCGAGTCTGTCCAGGCTGATCTTCATTTCGCCAAATGGATTGATGTACCCGGTAAGATGTTCTATGGAGTGCATCGAAGAGTCTTCGATGATCTCTTCTAAGGCTACATCGTGCGGTACATGACCCACTACCGGAAGTCCCAATTTCATCGCTTCCCTAGTGATGCCGAAGAATGCATCCGATGGTAGCTTGTTGTATATCTTGAAATAGTCAAAGCCTTGTTCGTGGGCCCTTTGCACTGCATTCTTGCCTGCTTCGGCGGAGTTCGTGTTCAGGTAAAGCGATCGATCGAAGTACTTTCCAGTTCTCGCTTCATGTATTGGACTTGCCTGGTATATCCATGGCGAGAG
>CAYZJV010000099.1:0-5338 GCA_964478945.1 uncultured Spirochaetaceae bacterium
ATCAGGACTCACACTATAGCGATGGGGCCATCCTTTGTCAAGTAAACCGAGAAAGCAAAACCTTATGGCGCAGCATACTTCTTGACATGGCCCAAAGGGGTGGCCATGATGGATATGAGGTTTCGTATGGCAAGAATTCGTATGGAAAAACTACAGGCCGCCCGTATGGCGCGGGAAGCTTTGGCAATGGTCTCCTCCTTGATCGGGAAATACGGAAGCAGACTGGTGGGAACACCGTCCTGTAGCCAAACGGCCGAGGATTTGGCGACGGAGTTCGAAGACTCCTGCGATAAGGTGGAGCGTGAGACCTTCTCCCTTCATCCCGGTGCGTTCCTCGGATGGATCAGGATCCTTGTGGTCCTCTATCCTGCGGCACTCCTATTGCTTTGGCTCTCCTGGCCGTTGCCGAGTCTTTTGCTCTCGTTGGGTGGTATAGCCGTCATGGTGTGGGAGTTCTTCCTCTACCGCGAGGTGGTGGACAGATTCTATCCGCAGGTGAAGGGTGTGAATGTCTATGGAATCCTTGATCCCCGGCACGAGGTACGCCATACCGTGGTCTTCAGCGGTCATCACGATAGTGCCAAGGTGTTCAACTTCTTCACTTGGAAACCGCATCTCTATGTTCTCCGGATCGGCGTCGGACTTGGTGGCTTCGCCCTACTGGCGATCACTTCACTTGTGTATACGACGATGGAGATGGTCAATGGGGGACTGTTTGGATTCGATTTTCCCCCAGTCGCCCTTTTTGTGTTGCTCCTACTGTTGACCGGAGCTCTTCCATGGGTAGCGAAATTGTGGAATTTCGCCGGTAGGGAGGGAACCCCCGGAGCGGGAGACAACCTCATCTCCTCTACCATGGGTGTTCAACTTTCACGCTATTTCAAGCGAAATTCAGACATGGGCAATCCCTTGTCCCACACCCGACTTGTGTTTGCGAGTTTTGATGGCGAGGAGGCGGGTTTGCGGGGAGCAAGACATTTTTTCTCCACCCATCGATCCAACGACCAAGTGCTTGGTGGCGATGTGCACCACTTCAACGTCGATTGTCCCTACGATGCCAAGCATCTGTTCTTCCTTACAAGCGACATCAACGGAAGTGTGAAGCTATCCCAAGAGATGGCCACCAAATGTGTGGCGATCGCCAAATCGATGGGCTATGATGCCTTCAGTCAACCGATCGCCTTTCTCACAGGGGGAACCGATGCCGCCGAAGCGGCCAAATGCGGCTTCCAAGCGGTGACCCTCATGGCCATGCCGTGGGGAAATCGGGAGAGGGCAAGCGTCTACCATACCCCTGACGATCTTCCCGAAGCGATCGACATCCAGGCGGTGGAGGA
Organism: uncultured Spirochaetaceae bacterium; assembly: GCA_964478945.1. GTDB lineage: Bacteria > Spirochaetota > Spirochaetia > Sphaerochaetales > Sphaerochaetaceae > CAYZJV01. Next base: position 1,338 of record CAYZJV010000099.1, read on the forward strand.
GACACTTTCAATTGCCATCCGCTATATCGAACAGGTCGATGCTCAAGATTGATCGACCACAGCTCTTCCCGCACTCAGATCGGTTATCCTCTGTATGGCGGAGGCAGCGTGGATGGATGGGAGTGTGCATACGATGGTGACCTCGGTTGCAAAATCCTCCTGGTTCTCTCCATGGTATTCAGCCAGCATATTTCTCACCTGTTCATATAGATCATAGCCTATCTTTATGGTTATGGTCGACTTTTCAATCAATTCTTCGGTTTCCAAGGTATCAAGTACTGCTTTCGCAGCATCTCCATAGGCTTTCACCAAACCTCCCGTACCCAACAAGGTTCCTCCGAAATACCGGATTACCATGACCAGTATGTTGGTGATACCGCTTCCCTTGAGGATTTCAAGCACAGGGCGACCTGCAGTGTTCTTCGGCTCATGATCGTCGCTCATGCTGTATTGGGTGCCTTGGGTTCCCACCACAGCGGCATGCACCACATGGTTGGCCTGTGGATGGGCAGCTCTGGTTCTGGTTATGATGTCCTTGATCATATCGGTATCTTCGATCTTCTCCGCAATTGCGATGAAGCGTGAACGTTTCACTTCGATCTCGGCAGTCTGTGTCGTTACGGGAATCTTCATGATCCCATATTATCACGATCACCACCGGTGGAAGAAGGGATTGTCCTCCTCTTCTGGGACCATGTGCATCAATGTGGTGGAAGCCGCTTCCAATAAGACGAGATCCTTGTCTTCCAACCGCATGTTCCCGGTCATGACTGCATCGTTCAGTTGCTCTTTGGTTCTTGCTCCCGTGAGTATGGTATGCACCGGTTGCATGCGTGCCCAGAGAAGTGAGAGCGATGCGGGGGACATTCCCTGTTCCTTTGCCATCGTTTCGATGACATCCAAAAGTTCGAGAAAATGCTTGTGGTAGGGTTCCCGGTAGACGTACAGTCTTCTCCTCACATCATGGGAAGCCAATTGCCCGAGACTCCGATGTCGTCCAGTGAGCAGCCCGACTCCCAATGGGCTGTATCCCACGAGGGAAATATCATTGGCATTGCACATGGGTGCCAGTGATGCGAAACTCCTTTTCCACATCAAGGAGAGGGGAATCTGACAGTATGGGATGTCGGTGATGAGAAGCGCTTTTTCAAGTAGGGGTGCGGTGAAGTTGCTGACTCCCATCTTGGCGAACAGGCCCAGCCGCTGCAATCGCTTGAGCTCAATAAGGTAAGGTTCGAGGTCTTTGCGTGAATCGGGCCAATGGATATAGAGTATGTCAATGTGGGGTGTACACAGACGATTGAGGGAACGGCGCACCAATCCTTCCAGATCCCGACTGTCATCCGGCAGGTACAATTTGGTCGCAATGGTAAGGGATTCCCTGGGATTCGAGGTTCTGAAACGACGCAACTGCTGTCCAAGGATTTGTTCGGAACGGCCTTTGCCGTATCCTTGGGCCGTATCGAAATGGGTGATACCGCTTCGAAGCGCGGCATGGATGGTCTTGATGGAATCGGATCGGTCCTGGTCGTGTTGGAGATCTCCTCCGAACGACCAGCACCCCAAACCGAGATTGGCGAAGGAGCTCACATCTCCTCTTCCTCCAATTCGACCAACTCGCTATCCAGCATCTTCTCACCATCGAAAATGAACCTGCCATGGAATTTTTTCCCTTCGAGCGCCATCGGTATCCACAAGGGATCATCTTCCCACATTCTGTCGTAGGGAAGATTGGTTACAGGACACCAGAAGGGATTCGCCTCTTCGGTTTCATGAATCTCACCGGTATGGCGATGGGTGAAGAACACATGTCCCCGCATTGCCAATCCGTCGGTGAACTGGAACTCGAGTATTCCCCTATGGTCGACCGAATCGATGGAGACTCCGGTCTCTTCGGTAATTTCCCTCATGGCTGCTTCACTTGCGGTTTCCGCCTCTTCGATATGGCCCCCGGGGGCATTCACCAATCCTTTGCCCAAACCGGTCTTCTTTTCGATGAGAAGGACGTTGTCGCCATCGAAGAGATAGCAGAGCACCGCTGTTTCGGTCGGTTCCCAGCTGTCCCAATCGATATCTTCGACTTTTCTTGCATCGGAAGAGGTAGGAAGCAAGGGCTCCTCTTCAATTTCCTCTTCTTCAATCTCCTTGGCCTCTTCGGGATGGGCCTTGGCCCAGCAGGATTCGCAGAGGTTGTCGTCGTAGTTGATCGTTGCGGTCAATGGCAGTTTGACTCCACACTCGGCACAGCTGGTTCGGAACAGGAGTATTCTTCTTCTGAAGGGGATCGCCACCAGAAATGTGATGAAGAGTGCGGGAACCGCGAGCCAATGCGGCCATCCACGACTAAGGATGATGACGATGAATATCTGCCAGAGCATGGCCAGTGAAGCGATGATCAAGGTCGCTGTCCTTTTCCTGAAGCTCCTTGGAGCGAATTTCCGTTGGTAGAGGTTCACCACCAGGATGGCGACCAGAAACCAGAGATAATTTTCGGCGATTGTTTCTAGTATCATGGAGTTGACAGTAGCTTGCGGTTCGGGAAAAATCAAGGTCATCGCGGACAAGGTGTCCGGTTGCACCCGAAAGCGTAATGGAGTAATCTTGACTGGTCCGGAACCATGGAGGATAAGGATATGTTGAAACCTGAAGAATTGGCACATTACATCGATCATACATTGTTGGCCACCAATGCCACTGAGGAGAAGGTTGAACAATTGTGCGCCGAGGCGAAGCGGAATTCCTTCGCATCGGTGTGTGTGAACAGCTGTTGGACGGCGAAGTGCGCCGAACTGCTCGCCGAGAGCAATGTGAAGGTCTGTACCGTGGTCGGTTTTCCTCTCGGTGCCATGAAGAGTGAAAGCAAGGCGTTCGAGGCCTCCCAGGCAATCGCAGATGGCGCTGAGGAAATCGACATGGTGATCAATGTCGGTTGGCTCAAATCGGGTAGGCTCGGGGATGTCGAGGAAGATATCAGAAAGGTGAAGACCGCTTGTGGCGATAAGCTGCTCAAGGTGATCATAGAGACGTGCCTCCTTTCCGATGAAGAGAAGGCCGAAGCGTGCCGGATCGCAGTTTCAGCCGGAGCCGATTTCGTGAAGACCTCAACAGGATTTTCCACCGGGGGTGCGACCGAACAGGATGTCGCGCTCATGCGATCGGTGGTGGGTGAGTCTGTGGGAGTGAAGGCTTCCGGAGGCGTGAGGAGCTACGAGACCGCAATAGCCATGATCTCATCGGGTGCGACACGCCTGGGAACCAGCAGTGGAGTTGCGATCGTTCAGGGAGCCTCCTCGCATGCCGCGTACTGAACAGCAGCGCAAGCTTCCCGACGATTTTCTCAAGAGTCTCGGTTTTCCCACCATAACCGTTCATCAGACCTTTACCCATTTCGATTTCACGCTCCCGGGAAGGAGGGTTCTGGTGATAGGTCCGATGGGGTCGGGGAAAACCGAGTTCTCCGCGCGTGTATGGCGTGACGCGGCGATTGCCCAGAAGAAAAGCGATGTGATACGTCGACTCACCAGCACCAATGGGGTCGATAGGAGGAAGGTTTTCTTCGTCCGTTCCGAGATCGATGGGGAACGGTTCACCGATTATCCCGTGGACGCGCTTGCCTACCGCAACGGCTATATCAGGTGTGGGGACAATATCGCCCGAATCCGCGACTCGTTCGGGTTGGAGCAGGTGTTGTACGATCATCCCGATGTGGGTACGTTCATCATAGACGAAGCCTCCTTCTTCGATGAAAGGTTGGCCTATGTGGTGCGCAACCATAGCTTGGAACGGGGCATCCTTTTCATTTTTCCCACCCTCATACTGAATTTTCGTCGCGACATCTTCAATTCCACCGCACGTTTGATGTTGGATATCGCCACCGACGTGATTCCCCTCACCGCCTATTGCGAGCATCCCGATTGCATGAAGGATGCCTTCTATACCTATCGCTACTATCGTGTCGATGGGCAGGAGTGCCCCGCCCTCTATTTCGATCCGTTGATCAT
>CAYZJV010000100.1:0-5315 GCA_964478945.1 uncultured Spirochaetaceae bacterium
CTATCCCTGCGATCTTCGTTTGATCGAGAAGAACCGCCTTTACTTTTCGGTGGGTATCGTGCAACATGCCATGGAAGGTTCCGTTGTCCAAAAGTGGATCGAACGGCTCCGGTCCGAGGGAGCCCAAAATTGCCTCTGGGGAAGAAGTGAGTATCATGCGTGCGAATTTCCTCGGATCATGCAGACAGAGACAAAGGGTTCCAAAGCGGAGCACTATCCTGTCGTGCAAATCAACGTCATTTCGTCTTGTGACGAGGGAACCCGACATCCGCAGATGCACCAAAAGGCTTTGGCCATCATCAAGATGGAGGTGGATATATTTGCCCCTACGTGAAATATCGACGATCGATCTGCCGACCACCTTGGCGATGAATGCGTGTTCCTCCATCGTTCCGATGCTCCTGTGCCAATTGATGTCGACTTGTTCGATGGGTTTTCCCCTCAATGGGTTTCTTTGGAGATCGCGACACGTGGTTTCGACTTCCGGCAATTCGGGCATGATTTTCTCTTCCTACGGTTTCTGTTGCACCTTTGTGAAAATTCTGTTTTCATGAAAGTAAGGATATGGAGATGAAAAAGCAAGCAACCTATTATCTGGAATTGGCCGATTCGCTACATGCGAATGGACACAATTGTGCGCAAGCGGTGGCCTGTGCATTCGCCGATGAACTGAAATTGGATCGTAAGCTATTGTATGCATTGAGCGAAGGGTTTGGTCGTGGAATGGGGAACACCGAAGGTACTTGTGGTGCATTGAGTGGGGCAATTCTTGTCTGCTCCATGATGCTCAGTGGCGGAGATCCCACACATGTGACGAAACTCGCCACCTATGAAGTGGTGGGACATCTGTATGATGCGTTCGTGGAAAAGACCGGTAGCTCGGTATGCAAGGAGTTGCAGGGACTTGAATCGGGAACTCCCCTCTGCAGTTGTGAACGTTGCATCCAAGAGGGAACCCGACTTGCGTACGGATTGCTCGTAAAAAATGAAGAAGGAGGCCTCCATGCATGATTTTGTGTATCACTCACCCACGAAAGTATTCTTCGGCAAGAGAGTGGAACAGCAGGTCGGTCCGGTACTTGCGGAAGCGGGATTTCGCAAGGTGCTCATCCATTTTGGCGGGGGGAGCGTGAGGAGCAATGGATTGCTTGCAACAGTTGAACAGAGTCTTCTTGAGGCCGGAATCGTATTCGTGGAGTTTGGAGGAGTCTCTCCGAATCCCAAGATCGAAATGGTGAGGGATGGGATCCAAATTGCAGAACGTGAACACATCGATATGATACTTGCGGTGGGCGGAGGTTCGGTGATCGATTCTGCAAAAGGGATCGGCCTCGGTCTCGCCCACCACAAGGACCCTTGGGAAATGATAGAGAAGGGTGAGGCCCCTACCGCCACCTTTCCTCTCGCCGCGGTGCTCACCATCAGCGCCGCCGGTAGTGAGATGAGTTATTCCGATGTGCTCACCAACAGCGAGAAGAAGCTGAAGCGTGCGATGAACAATGATCTGCTCAGACCTCTGTTCGCTTTTGAGAATCCCGAATACACCAAGACGGTGGGTCCCTACCAGAGTGCATGCGGCATCGTCGACATCATGATGCATACCTTGGAACGGTACCTCACTGGCGATAAGGACACCGAACTCACCGACAGACTGGGAGAGGCCCTGCTGGTCTCGGTGAAGCATGCGGGTGAAGTTGTCATGTCCGATCCCTCCGATTACGAGGCCAGGGCGACTCTCATGTGGGCATCCAGCCTCTCCCACAACGGCATCACAGGCTGTGGAAAGAAGCCCTTCTTTCCCGCCCATAAATTGGAACATGACATTTCTGGGCTGCATGATGAAGTGTCCCATGGAGCTGGATTGGCAGTGGTGTTTCCGGCTTGGGCTAGGTATGTATACACGCACGATGTGCGGAAATTCGCACAATTGGCAGAACGGGTATGGAATGTGGAGATGGACCATGACCATCCGGAAAGGACGGCTTTGGGGGGAATCGAAGCCATGGTCCGCTATTTCAAGCGCATCGGGATGCCGACGACCATGCGTGAATTGGGGATCGACCCGTCCGAGTTCCGCACTCTGGCGGAGATGACAACCGACTGTGACAGAAAACCGATACCTTCGTATATTCCGCTTGGAGTCAAGGAGATCGTGGAGATCTACAAATCGGTGGAAAAGTAGGATCCGTATCGGTCAAAGGGTGGAATTGTCGCCATATATGATGAAAAACGTATTATATTCGGCAAACCCACTTGACGATTTTTTGCTGTCATGGTACAAGACTATGCGTTTTTCAAGTCTCCATCGTCTAGTGGTTAGGACATCGGGTTTTCATCCCGACAACGGGGGTTCAATTCCCCCTGGAGATGTGGCCGTTTCTCTTCGGAGGGACGGCCTTCCTTATTTTGCATGATGTGTTGCCATTCCCGTTGCCCAAAGCCGGTCCATGCGGTACACTCCATGATTGGAGCGATTCCCAATTGCGCTTCCAATTCAATGTGAGAGGCACCAGCGGATGAACAAAGTGGTTTTGCATGCGACCGATCTCGACGGATATCTGACCGATTCGGACAAGAGGAGTCTGGCGAAGGCCCAGACACTGTACGACGATGCGATCGGGTTGTTCCAGGACATCGATGGGGGTGATGCCGAAAAGGTCCGGCTTGCCCGACAATCAATTACTCCTGTATTCGAAAAGGTGGGGCGTTACCTCAAGGAGGTGGTTGCCAAGGAACCGAGGATCCATGTCTACTCTTTTGAGACTCCCCAAGTCCAGCATGGCGCCGCTTCACGTTTGATCGCGAAACTCAGGGACCCCAGAACCAGCAATTCGGAATTTCTCTACTTTGTGCAACGTGCCTACGAGTTGCTTTTCGCGCATGTGTATGCCGACCAGGCGTTGCCGAAGAAAAGGAGCATCATCACCAAGACTCCCGTCACCGTTCCGGTACAGAATTATGCTGTGCACAAGATTCCCGATGTCGACGAACTGATTGAGAATACAGTAATGTGCGTGATGCTTCGTGGAGCGCTGCTTCCTTCGATGATCATCAGCAAGGAGATCCAGGAGTACAGTTCGGAGAACCTCGTTACTCCATTCGCACTGTTCAGGATCAAGCGGGACGATACAAAGAACGAGAAGAATATGGATTATCTGCTGGATCTCGACCGTTCGTTCTTCGACCTTTCGTTGTTGGAGGGAAAGGATCTCATTTTCGCCGATCCGATGAACGCCACCGGAGGATCGTTGGTGACTATCGTGAAGTACATCGAATCGCAGGGGATCACTCCGCGTTCCATCAGATTCATCACGGTCATCAGCGCGCTCAAAGGTGCCTTGCGTGTGGTGAGGGCGATCGATAGGGCCGAAGTCTATACCTTGTGGATGGATCCCGTGCTCAATGAAAAGGCCTATATCCTGCCTGGTCTCGGTGATGCGGGTGATCGTCTCAATGGAATCGATGGTCACGACAATCCGAGAAACATGATTCAACTCATGGCGGACTACGGTTCCACCATCACTGATCTGTATCGCGATCAGGTGAGGGAGATCGAGGAGACTGTACTCGGGAGGAATGGACACTGAGGTACTATGGTATCATCTGGAGAGTGTTGCCCATCATTCTTTTGCTTTCGGTTGTCTTTTCATGCCGATCGGCGGAGGAGTTGAGAAAGTCGGCTGTCGACGAGGTGATTGCCGAAGCGACGATTCTTCGTGCTTCTGGAGAGTATTCGGGTGTGGCGGCACTGTACGAGTCGGCGGCAAGCGAATATGGTGAAGACGCCAGGGTGTGGTACAACCTTGCCGTTGCCTATGCGGAGGTGGGGAATCTCGGGAAGAGTCTCGAAACCTTCGGCATCCTCAATGAACTGACGGGACGTACCAATACCAAATATTTGCAGGCAGAATCTTCATTGGCGTATGAAATGGGCTTGGTCGACCATGCCGTGGAGCTGTGGACTGAAGTTGTTGCGCTCGATCCGATGGAATCCGAGGTTCGGTTCAAATTGATTGAAGTCCTATCCGAATCAGGCCGATACGAACAGGCCTATGCGCAAGCGATGGAACTCTACAAGGCTGGCGGGTTTGGCAAGGATCTGTTCAACGATCTTGCGACTTTGGAACGGGAGACCGGGCGTGGAGACGGAACGTCCTGGAACATTCTCGCATCCACGTATGAATGAGGTGGCCTGCATCGGCCACCCCACTGCATCATTTCAGGTTCCGATCACCTTCAGCATTTCCCGCAAAATCGATTCGGGCGGTCCTTTCGCATCGATATCGCGCAGCAGTCCTTTGTCGCGATAGTACGCGATGAGGGGAGCTGTCTGTCGTTCATAGACTTCGAGACGGTTCACAATCGCCTCCTCCTTGTCGTCATCGCGTTGGATCAGTGGTTCACCGGTCTCATCGTCGATTCCATCGACCTTTGGTGGATTGTAGATGAGGTGGTAGATCTTGCCGGTGCTTTTACACATTCTTCGTCCCGATAGTCGTTTGACGATCTCCTCTCGATCGAGTTGGAAGTTCACCACATGGTCGATGGTCTTCATTTCCGCAAGTGCATCCGCTTGTGCTATCGTGCGTGGAAATCCATCGAGTATGAAGCCATTGTCGGTATCGGGCTCTTCGAATCGCTGACGGACCATCTCCACCGTCACGCTGTCGGGAACCAATTCGCCGGAGGCCAGTATCGATTTCACCTGTTTCCCGAGTGTGGTCTCATTCTTGATGGCTGCCCTGAAGAGGTCTCCAGTGGAGATGTGGGGGATGCCGAGTTCTTCCTTCGCCAGAGCCGCTATCGTTCCCTTTCCGGCTCCGGGAGGTCCTAGAAACACTACATTCATGATCTATCCTCTCTTGATTATGTTCATATGGCTTGAGAGTAGCAGAAGGTGGTGATTTTGTCGCCCCATATTTTTTTTCATTTTTTTTGCCAACCCCCTAGACGAGTTTCGTATAAACGGGTAGTATCCACCTCGGTTCCGACGGAATCCGCTGGTTTCGCCTTTCATGGTGTGCTGTGGATTCTTGGGAATCGGCCGAAACAAATCGATAAATGGTGAAAAATGCTATTGACACTATGAATTCGATGCGGTATCTTAGTCGAGCACGCTAACGAAAGGTGCTTGGCCTTGAGCCGATTCGTTTCTTCCGGAGACGGAAAAAACGACCTGATTTATGACATCGATAAGCGAAGGAAAGAGAGAAGTATTGCAAGCAATTGCAACCATGAAGCGAGAGTTTCGTGGAGGTGCAAGGGCTTCCAAGTCAATTCACGAACGAAAGTGAAAAGCTAACGTTTGGACCGCC
>CAYZJV010000101.1:0-5264 GCA_964478945.1 uncultured Spirochaetaceae bacterium
CCAGTTCAATGTTTATCGAATAGGAGCTTAACTGAAATGAACAGTGATTCAAAAAGGGAACTGGGAGTGGGAATCTTCTTCTTGGTTCTATCAGTCGCCTATATGATCGGAACAACCACCATTTCGACATTCACTCCGTTCGGGAATAGAGGACTTGATTCACGTTCAGTTCCTCTCCTCATCGGATTTCTTGCATCCGTTTTGGCATCCATCCAGATCATCACGATCGTCGTCAAGGAGCAAAGACGCAGGATGTCGGCATCCGAACAACCTGCTGTGGAACCTGAAGAGGTGTGTGACCCTGATGAAATCGCATGTGTCGAACCACCAAAAAATACCGTCCTTCAACGTATCGACAAGGTCGTTCCGATGAAGCTTATTCTTTCGATGTTGTTCCTCATGATCTATGTCGCGGTGTATCAGAAGGTGGGATTCATACTTTCAAGTATCTTCTTCCTGATGGCTGAATCCTTCTTGCTGGTAAAGAACGAAGAGAGGAGAAAGTGGAGGATCTTCATCATCCTGTTTTCCATTGGTGCTTCAATCGTCATCTATTTCGTATTCACGAAATATCTTTCGCTGTTCCTCCCCAGAGGGATTCTAGGATAGGAGAAGAATTGTATGTTTGAGTTGATACTATCTGGTTTCGCGGCGGTGTTCGCCGATCCCATGAGCATAGCAATGGTCTTCCTCGGGGTGATGGTGGGAATTATCTTCGGAGCGTTGCCCGGTCTCACAGTGGTCGCGGGGCTCTCCATGTTCCTTCCTGTGACGTATGTGATGGCAAGCAATGTTGGTCTTTCGATGCTTACCGCAATCTATATCGGAGGAACATCGGGTGGATTGATCTCCGCCATTCTGCTCAATATTCCAGGGACACCCGCTTCCATCGCGACCACCTTTGAGGGAGCTCCGATGGCTAAGAAGGGGTTGGCCGGAAAAGCCCTTGGTTTGGGAGTATTCGCTTCGTTGATCGGAACGTTGGTTGGTGTGATCGTCATGACATTGCTCTCTCCCACATTGGCGATCCTCACGCTGAAATTCGGACCTTGGGAATATTTCTCGGTCACATTCTTTGCATTGACACTTATTTCGGCCCTCACGGGAAAATCGATTGTGAAGGGTTTGTTGAGCGCGTTGTTCGGAATGATGTTCGCCACGATCGGGCTCTCTCCGATCGATAGTGCAAAACGATATACCTTCGGGAGCCTGCAACTCACCAGTGGATTCCACCTGCTTGTGGTCCTTGTCGGGCTTTACGCAATCAGCGAAGTGTTTTCCACCGCTTCTGCGAAACAGCAGCCTGTCAAAGTGCTCAGCTACAAGATGAAGGGACTGGGATTCACATTGCATGACTTGAAGGGAAACTGGGGCAACCTCCTCAGAAGTTCCCTCGTCGGACTCGGCATCGGTATCCTTCCGGGAATCGGGGGCTCGACGAGCAATATCATCGCCTATTCGGTGGCGAAGAATTCGAGCAAGCATCCTGAAAAATTCGGTACGGGAATCCCCGATGGCATCATCGCATCGGAATCCAGCAACAACGCTTCGATCGGCGGTGCGATGATTCCTTTGCTCACCTTGGGCATCCCGGGCGATGGAGCGACGGCGATCCTTCTTGGAGGATTCATGCTCCATGGCATGGTGCCCGGTCCACTCCTGTTCCAGCAGAATGGTGATCTTGTGTACAACATCTTCGGTTCGATGATGCTGGGAACCATATTCATGGCGGTGTTGATGTGGGCTGGAATGCGCATGTTCGTACAGATTCTGAAGGTGCCCACCCATATCCTGGTACCTTTGATTGTGGTACTTTGCTCCATCGGAGCCTATGCCTTGGGCAATCGTGTCTTCGACATGTGGGGTTTGTTGTTGTTCGGTGTGATCGGTTTGATGATGTCCCGATTCAAGATCCCTGTGCCACCATTCATTCTCGGTTTCATTCTTGAAGGAGCGTTGGAAACCAATCTGAGACGTGGATTGGAATACTCGAACGGCAATTTCTGGGAAGTGTTCACACGTCCCATCAGCGGTCTGTTCCTTCTGCTCACCGTACTTTCATTCGCAACCACGTTGATAAAGCAGTACCGTGCTTCCAAACGTGCCAAAGGAGCATGAGAATGGGTAAGAAAGACACATTTCCTGTAGTGACCGAGATGTTGGTGATTCCTGTCGCGGGAAACGACAGCATGTTGCTCTCCCTCAGTGGAGCACATGCACCGTTCTTCACACGCAACATTGTGGTGATCAAGGATTCCTCGGGAAACACCGGTCTTGGGGAAGTTCATGGAGGAGAGGCGATCACCCAAGCTTTGGAGGAATCCATTCCCTTTGTGATAGGTCGCCAGATCAGTGAATACCGCTCGATATTGAAAACACTCACCGATCGTCACAATGCAAGGGCGCGCAACAGCGAAGGTTTGCAGAATCTCTCGTTGTCCAATCTCAAGGACGTGGTGCATTCAGAGACCGCGATCGAGAGCGCATTGCTCGACTTGTGGGGAAAATTCCTCAACATGCCCGTGTGTGATCTGCTCGGTGATGGAAGACAAAGGAAGGACGTGGTCGTGCTCGGTTACCTGTTCTACCAAGCCGACAAGACGAGGACGGATCTTCCCTACATCGATGAGAGCGGCAGTGACAATCCTTGGTTCCGCATACGTCGGAAGGCAGCGATGGACAGCAAGGCGATCGTTGAGCAAGCACAGGCACTGCAGGAGTATTACGGTTTCAAGGATTTCAAACTGAAGGGAGGCGTCCTTGAAGGTGAAAAGGAGATGGAGGCTGTGGAGGCTCTCGCATCCCGATTCCCCGATGCTCGGATCAACATCGATCCCAATGGTGCTTGGAAATTGGATGAGGCGGTGGCCCTCTGCAAGGGAAGCAGCCTCACCTATGCCGAAGATCCCTGCGGTACCGAAGCCGGGTACTCGGGAAGAGAGACCATGTCCGAATTCAAGATGAAAACCGGTATTCCCACTGCAACCAATATGATTGCCACGGATTGGCGCCAGTTCTACCATTCGGTGGGACAGAAGTCGGTCGATATCGTGCTGGCCGATCCCCATTTCTGGACCATGTCGGGTTCCGTGAGGATCGCTCAAGTGCTCAACGATTGGGGACTGACTTGGGGCTCGCATTCCAACAACCACTTCGATATTTCACTCGCGATATTCGCCCACTGTGCGGCTGCGGCACCGGGAGACATCACCGCGATGGATACCCATTGGATCTGGCAGGACGGTCAGCATCTCACCACCAATGCCCATGTGATCAAAAATGGAGTCATCCATGTGTCGGATGCGCCCGGTTTGGGAATAGATGTCGATATGGATGCGGTGATGAAGGCCCACGAAGTATACAAGAAGCTTTCGTTCGGGGCGAGAAACGATGCCATAGGCATGCAGTACCTTATCCCGGATTGGAAATTCGACAGTAAGAAACCTTGTATGGTCAGATAGTTTACGTAAGGAGAAGTACAAATGAAGATTGGATTCATCGGATTGGGAATCATGGGTAAGCCCATGGCCAAGAACCTGCTCAAGGCGGGACATGAAGTGGTCGTCTACGATATCATGCAGGCGAATGTCGAGGAGGTGGTGGCCGCAGGAGCGAAGGCTGGAACCTCGAGTGCCGATGTTGCGTCCCAAGTCCCGTTGGTGATCACGATGCTTCCCAACAGTCCGCACGTGAAGAGTGTGGTGATGGGTGAAACGGGTGTGTTGGAAGGTGCCACCGAAGGTCTGAAGCTTGTCGACATGAGTTCCATCGCACCCTTGGCGAGCCAGGAGATCGAGAAGGCGTGTGCGGCCAAGGGAGTGAGGATGCTCGATGCCCCCGTCTCCGGAGGCGAGCCCAAGGCGATCGACGGTACGTTGGCGATCATGGTCGGTGGCGAGAAGGCCCTCTTCGAAGAGGTGAAGGATATCCTGCTCGTGATGGGAGCCTCGGCTGTCCATTGCGGTGACATTGGGGCCGGGAACACCACCAAGTTGGCGAATCAGATCATCGTTGGATTGAACATCGCAGCGGTGGCCGAGGCCTTCACCATGGTGAAGAAGGCCGGTGTCGATCCCCAGCTCGTGTTTGAGGCGATCAAGGGAGGCCTTGCCGGTTCTACGGTGATGAATGCCAAGGCACCGATGATGATCGAAGGCAATTTCAAACCCGGCTTCAAGATCGACCTCCACATCAAGGACCTTGCGAATGCCCTGGACACCGGTCATGGCGTCGGTTCGCCCCTGCCTCTGACCGCAGCGGTGCGGGAGATGATGGAAACCCTCCATGCCGATGGCAATGGACAGGACGACCATAGCGGATTGGCCAAATACTACGCCAAGGTATCCGGCACCAGGATCGGAAAATAGCACAACCGGAGGAATGATCATGGACACCGATTTCATCAAAGGGATTATCCCCCCGATAGTTACCCCAGTTACCGATGACGAAAAGATCGATGAAAAGGCGCTTAGACGCCATATCGATTTCATGATCGAAGGTGGAGTCGAGGGAATCCTCGCATTCGGTTCGAACGGCGAGTTCTACATGTTGGATGAGGCGGAGATGGAACGGGTACTTCGGATCATTATCGATCAGGTGAAGGGACGGATTCCCGTCTACATGGGTGTCGGTGCGATACGCACCGCCACTTGTGTCCGCCTGGTGAAGATGGGAGTTCGCTATGGAGCGGACGGAGTCTCCATACTTCAACCGATGTTCCTCAAGCCGAGCGAGGATGAATTGAGAACCCACTTCAGGACCATCGCCAAGGCGGTACCGGAAGTGCCTGTCCTGCTCTACAATAATCCTGGACGTACGGGATACGGAATCAGTCAGGAGACTGTCGAGGAGCTGGCCCACTCTCTGCCCAACCTTGTGGGAATGAAGGACTCCAGCGGTGACCTTACCCAGACCATGGAATTTATCCGACGGAATGCCGATGTGGGCTTTCGGGTGATGTGTGGGAAAGACACCCTGATTTATGCCGGATTGACAGTGGGAACGGTTGGGGCGGTATGCACCACCGCGAATTTCGTACCGAATCTGGTATGTTCGATCTACGACAAATATGTCGCTGGTGATACAGCCGGTTCTTTGGAAGCCCAGTATAAGCTGAATCCGATTAGAATGCAGATGGACAAATCGAGTTTCCCTGTGGCCACCAAGGACTATGCCAACCTATTGGGTCTTGAATTGGGGAATCCCATCTTGCCCAGCAAGCCTTCTACAGAAAAGCAATTGGGAGGGCTCCGGCAACAGTTGGT
>CAYZJV010000102.1:0-5177 GCA_964478945.1 uncultured Spirochaetaceae bacterium
GTTCATGATTTGAAGTTTGATGCAGATTTTCATCTATTCTTGATTATGGATGTGGGGAACCAAACTGAATCTTACGTTGAGTTGTTCCATCGTTTGTTAAGTTCAATCCAGCGGGAATCCTCTCTCAGTGGTTCTGCGGTCCTGTGATTAAGATTGTACAGGATTTTATCCGCAGCCAACTCGATCTGATGAAGTATCCGTTCCGGAGGATCTGCCATTGGATGATCAAATGGGAGCACCACCGCTATACCAATGTTTTCCTTGTCTCCTATTCTGGCACCCCAAGCCCGTTCATTCAATTCGATTCGATCTTCCCACATGCTTTTGGGACCACCAGGTTGCAGCACTTTCCCGATGACGGATCGATTGGCAGGGTAGTGTTCATGTACTCCCGCACTATGGGCAATGTCTTGTTCTGCACGGGCATGCAATAGATACACGACCATATCCCGCCAAAGTGTACCGAGCGCAACAAGTGCGCCCTGTGCATGCAAAGCTTCAAGCACCGGCAGGGTTGAAGGGATAAGCTGTGACGCATTGAGGCTTAATGCTGAAAGGACGTGGATCCTAGGACCCGGAAGATATTTGCTTTCTGCGTTCTGTCTGAGCATACCGGCCTCCACGAGGGTCCCGAGGATTCGATTGGCGGTGCTGTGTTCAATACCGACCAACCGAGAAATTTCCCTGCTTCCAATCGGTCTTCCCGCAACGATAACTTCCTGGAGGACCAAAAATCCCCTTAAAATACTATGATTGGGTTGCGCTGGTGCCATATGCCGCCTACCAAAAAAATATTGTTGACAACTGACTGATGCTATAATAGCATCAAGGTATGAATTTGTCACTTCCTTCTTTCATTGAAAGAGGGATATCGAACAGAAAACTCCAGTTTTCCGAATATTACAGAAAATTCGACATCATGGAAACTGTAGTGATTTGCTCAACGACAGCGATTTTGCAAAAAGGAGAAGAAGTATGAAAAAGGTAGTGGGGATTATGTGCCTGTTGGTACTGGTCATGTTGCCGGTATTCGCAGCTGGTCAAGAAGAAGCAGAAAAGACATATGAACTTACGATTGCCAGTTTGGAGCCAATCGGTGCACCAACGACGGTTAGCGTTGAGTATCTGGCTAAGATCGTGGATGAGCGGAGCAATGGTAGATTGAAGATCAATCCCAATCCGGCTGGAGTACTCGGTACCGGGTTGCAGATCATGGAGGGAGTGAGTATCGGAACCATTGATATGGTCTCCATGGTGCTCGAGTGGTACGCACCATTTGTGAAGGATATCAATGTATATGTAATGGGATTCACCTTTCGTGATGACGACCACTTTAGAAAATTCCTCGATTCGCCGATTTTTGCGGATATGAAGCAGCAAGTTCTGGATACGATGGGAGTACGGATGCTCGCATCAAACTGGATAGGGCTTCCCCGCGTTCTCGTGTCGAAGAAGCCGGTATCGACACCTGCGGACATCGCGAATATCAAGATGCGGGTGCCGGAGATTGAGACCTATTTGAAAGTCTGGAAAGGACTGGGAACAAGCCCTACCCGGGTAGCATGGGCTGAAGTCTATCTTGCACTTAAAACAGGAACCGTAGATGCTGCTGAAGGTCCACTTGATCAAATGTACGCGACCAAATTCTATGAAGCTGCGCCATACATCACCTTGACCAATCATCTACAGCAAGCTTTCACCGTCGGAATCAATGACGAAGTCTATGCATCACTTCCAGCGGATCTGCAGAAAATCCTTGCCGATGCCTCGGTCGAAGCAGGTGAATATTTCCAGAATCTCATAAGGGAAGAGTTCGCGATCAATAGAGCGAAAATGATCGAAGAGGGAGCGGTGATCAGTGAAGTGAATACCGTACCGTTCCAAAAGATGTTGGAACCGGTGATCAAGGAATCTGAAGAAACAGGTTTCTGGTCAAAGGGGCTCTATCAGAAGATTCAAGACATCAAATAGTGAAACGACACGATGGGGGGATCATATCCTCCCATCGTATGGAGTTCAGGATTGGGTATATGCAACTGAAAAAATTCCTCGATAACTTTGACAGAGTAATTGCAAAGGCCGTGACATTCACCGCATCGGTGGCGATGACGGTTACCTGTGTGGTCATGTTGGTACAAGTGTTTCTCAGAAGAGTGTTCAACAGCCCTATTGTCTGGGCAGAAGATCTATCGGTATTCCTCTTCATCTGGATCACCTTTCTTGGTGCCGCGATTTTGTTTCAGAGAAAGACACTCAGTAGTGTCGATACGTTTGTGATGTTGTTCTCTCCCAAGGTGAGGATACTCATTGAAGCCTGCGTCGATCTGATCGTTGCTGTTTCCTCATGGTATCTATTGACACTTTCAATCGATTTCATGGTACGACAACAACGCCTCGGTCACAAATTGGGAGGAGCATTGGGAATACCGATCTGGGTGGTGACCATCGCAGTGATACTCTCTTTTGCACTCATCATATTATTTGGCATCACCTCATTTCTTAGAAAGATATTGCAGGTTCACCAGATCAAAGGAGAAGCGGAATGAATCATCTCATACATGAGCAATTGGAGACTCCCGTACGTGAAAAGTACGATGTAATTGTGTCGGGAGGTGGACCTGCGGGACTTGCTGCTGCAATTTCCAGTGCGAGACTTGGAGCGAGAACCCTACTTATTGAAAAGAACGGGTGGCTTGGAGGGATGGCCACATCCGGTCTTGTACATCCATTCATGCCGTCTTATGCAGGGGATGTGCCGATCAATAAAGGGGTTTTCTGGGAAGTCATTGAGCGATTACAAAAGATGGATGCCGTTGTCCATCCCGATAACACACAGATGGGCACCGGGTATACCGGTTTCGTGGTCTGGCCGCATGCCCATGTGACCCCATTCGATGCGGAAATACTCAAATGGGTGATTCAGGACCTAGTAGAGGAAGCGAAGGTGGATGTGTTGCTCCATACCATGGTTGTCCATGCAACTCAAGAGAACCGAAAGGCAACCGGGGTTATTGTGGAAAGCAAATCGGGGCGAATGGCCTTTACCGGCAAGATACTCATCGATGCGACCGGCGATGGAGATCTGGCCAAGTATCTAGATATTCCTTTCCGCAAAGGGAACGAGGAAGACGGAACCATGCAACCGGCCACACTCTTTTTCCGCTTGGCTGGAGTGGACAGGAAGCGGGTTGATGCCTATATCGCAGAACATCCGGAGGAGAGACACTTCAAGTCATTCGCAGAGCAGGCGATCGCCGATGGAAAATTCATTCCATCAAAGCACGATGTACTTTTCTTCTACACTCCTAGAGAAGGCGAACTGGCAATCAATACCACCCGGGTACATGATATTGATGGAACCAACGTCTTCGATCTCACCAAGGCCGAATTCGAAACAAGGCGTCAGGTACGCATTCTTGTCGATTTCTTCAGGAATTATGTACCTGGATTTGAGCATGCCTATATCTCTTCAACGGCTCCCGAAATCGGAATCCGGGAATCACGAAGAATTGTTGGAGAGTACACACTGGACAAAGAAGATGTCCTTGAGGTTCATCAGTTTGAAGATAATATCGCCCAGTGTGCCTATATGATCGATATCCATGATCGGAAAAGTACGCAATTGTTCTATACCCCGGTACCCGATGGCCATTCCTACGGTATACCCTATCGATGTCTTCTCCCAAAAGGGTTCGAAGGAATACTATTTGCCGGACGATGCATTTCCGCAACACAAGAAGCACAGGGTTCGGTTCGGGTGATGCCTCCATCTTTCTCTATCGGACAAGCAGCGGGGACCGCCGCAGCTTTGGCTGTGCGCAACAATACTTCATTACGTGATGTGGACATCAAGTTGTTACAGAAAACACTGATCGATTATGGTCAAGTGGTGCAAGAACCAACGCAAGAAGGGGAGTAGATGGTATGGCGGTGTACTGGATTATTGGGATAAGTCTACTCGTATTGTTGGCAATGAAAGTTCCAGTCTCATTTGCCATGATCATTTCCTCGCTGCTTGCGCTATTGGCAGCTGGAAATATTCCCATGGTCGTTGTTGCACAACGGTTGTGGGGCGGACTGGAAAGTTTTCCACTGCTTGCCATTCCATTTTTCGTGCTTGCGGGAATCCTTCTGAATAGAGGCGGCGGTGCAGAAGCCATCTTCAGATTCTGTATGACCGGTTTAGGCCATATCCGGGGTGGTCTCGCCTATGTGAATGTGGTCGCAAGCATCATTTTCGCAGGAATGACCGGGGCGGCAACGGCAGATGCCGCAGGATTGGGTGCAATAGAAATCGAAGCCATGAAACGTGATGGGTATCCAGCCGACTTCGCTGCTGCGGTAACAGCATCATCTTCAGTTATCGGCCCAATTATCCCTCCTAGCGTTCCGTTCGTCGTATATGGTGTGATGGCCCAGGTTTCAATCGGTCAGCTTTTCATCAGTGGAATCATACCTGGATTGCTGATGGGTCTTGGAATGATGGTAGTGATATTCTTCTTGATGCATCGCAGTAATCAACCGGTTCAACAACGTTCATCGATGCGAGCCCTCATTAGAGAATTCAGGCGCTCATTCCTAGCGCTCATGTGTCCGGTTGTGATCCTCGGAGGAATCTTTTCCGGAGTCTTCACTCCTACTGAAGCCGGAGCCATCGCTTCCCTGTATGCGTTGATCCTTGGATTTGTGTATAAGGGGATACGATTGAAAGATCTTCCGGAGATCATGGTGGAAGCCATGCTCACCACCGCACAGGTGACGTTCATTGTTGCTGCAGCCGGACTGTTCGGTTGGATCCTTACGCGGTTCCAGTTTCCAGATCTGGTGGCGCAAGGTCTCATGGCTCTCACGAACAGCAAGTATGTTGCACTTCTTCTGATCGCTGGAGCATTATTGGTGATGGGTTGTTTTATCGATGCACTCTCTTTGGTAATCATGATGACACCTGTTGTGGTTCCGATTGCTGCAATCTTTGATATCAACTTGTTGCAGACAGGAGTAGTGTTGGTTATTGCCTGTATGGTTGGGCTCAATACTCCGCCTGTTGGAATCTGTTTATATATTGTGAGTGATCTGGCAAAGGTGCCGGTTGTGCAAGTAACACGCAAATTACTCCCATTTTATTTCGTGTTGCTGATATCGCTCATACTATTGGCGGTGATTCCGGTCTTGTCGAC
>CAYZJV010000103.1:0-4993 GCA_964478945.1 uncultured Spirochaetaceae bacterium
AGACGGCACACCGCTGTTCGCAGGGCTGTTCACCTCACAACCGATATCTCTGGAAGGTGAACTCAATCCACTCTATGGGGGGAATGGAAGCATAGCTTCAGGTTCCGCCACAATAACGATTGAGCATGTTCCCGATGGTACCTACCATCTCTGTGTCCTCGCTGATGTCGATAAGAATGGAGAAATGAGCACAGGAGACAAGATCCACCCGATTCAAGGTACCTCTCCCTCAGAAACCCACCAATTGTCAGCGACCACAATCACCATCCCCACCACCACATCGGTCTCCATTACAGGAGGTTCATGGTCGACATATTGATACAAGCAGAATGTTGATGATCTGGAATCAAAAAGTAGAAAGGGGTCGTTGTTTCAGTCATTCGACTTTACAACAGACCCCTTTGTGATCGGGCTGGGCGGATTTGAACCGCCGACCCCATGTCCCCCAGACATGTACGCTAAACCCCTGCGCTACAGCCCGTATCGCACTTGCAAGAACATATCATGAATGGTTTCAGTGTGTCAACAAATGGGTTTTTTTGATAATTATCCATGTTTTCCGAGAATTAAGTGGTATTGTGTCATAAGGTTTCTGTGAAAAACGGGTGATTTTTTAAATATTTGTACAAATTGATGCAATTTTGTGAGAGCTTAGGACAAGTGTGATTCTTTTCTTTACTTACAGTTGACATAAGTTGTTCTTTCTTTTATTCTTTCGGTAACCATTCAAGTGGCTGAATGGGGGTGATGATACTTGGCCTGATTTTGGCCATCTGATTACAAAGGGTGGAATTATTACATGAAATCGTACGTTGTTGGAGATGAAATACCTTTGCACCGAGTACGTTTGGGTGGTATGATGCATTACATGAAAAGGAAAAGATTACTTGTATTGGCATTGCTGGTGTCAATATTCGTTGCCTCGCCGTTGTTTGCGTTCCAGTTCTCGCCGTTGGAGCAGTCCTTCGAACCCACTGGAGCCAACAGCACCAAGACATATACCATCGTGAATGATTCCAACGACAGCATCGCTGTCGAAATTTCAGCCTTGACCAGAGATATGGATGTGAATGGCAAAGAGGTCAACCAGAGTGCCGCAGCCTATTTCTCGATCGTGCCGAGCAAGATCATTCTTCGTCCCCAAAGTTCCCAGATCGTCAGGGTCCAGTATCGTGGACCAAGGACGGTTCCCACAGAGCTTTCCTTTAGATTGCGGGCGGAACAGATTCCATATTCGCAGGGAAGGGCCACCGAAGGGCAAAGCATGTTCAACTTCCTGTACGTATATACCACCAGCTTGTATGTGACACCTGCCCGTTCGACAGCCCGTGTACAAGTCGATTCGGCATTGCCGACACGCCTTTCCGATGGAAGGCAAGTATTGAAACTCACCATCTCCAATCCGGGAACCATTCACCAGATACTCAATAGCGCCCGAATAGAAGTCGTACACAACGCCACCAGACAATCGGTGGTGTACGAAGGAGCTGCTTTGGGCTTTGTGAATGGCCTCAATCTGCTGGCTGGAAAAACCGTTTCCGTTATGGTGGCGTGGCCACCAAATATGGAATTCCCCGGAGATCCGGAGAATGCACAGAGGATGCTCTCTGCAAAAATCACCTATACGGATTAATGCCCACTCCAACCAGAAGGATACATATACATGATTGTGATAGAGAAAAAGCGAATGGTCGGCATCCTCGTCGCCGTTCTGCTCTATACGATCATGTTGTTGCTCAGCCTCTCCTTTTGTACCCCAACGGAGACTGTTGAAGAGCCCGTTGTGGCGGTTGCACAGGAACCGGAGGTTGAAGCTCCGATTCCCGTTGTAGAGGAACCCTCGCCGGTTGTGGAACCGGAACCCACATTTCCATCCGAGCTACCTGAAGAACCGATAATTGAGGCAGCACCTCCTGTGGAGGAAAAGGTTGAAGTGGTGCAGCAGGAACCTGCACCCGTTGCGCAGCCGGTGGTTGTCGAAGAGCCGGTGGTGATGGAACAACCGGTTCCCCTGGTGATGGAAGCGCCACCTCCGGTGGTGGAAACTCCCGTTGTGGAGGAACCTCGGGTAATGGAACCCGAAGAGGATCCTTTCGCCGATTTCTATGTTGCGGGTGAAGAGGATTACTCGATATTCGTCGATGGCACGTATCTTGTGCCCCTTTTTGTCAATTCCGAATATCTTGCCGATATCAACGTAACATTCAGTATGGATACGTTGCTGGTCGATGTGGCCGAGTTCAGGTCCGTAATCTCGGAATTGTTGATCGATTCGGTGGAAACCCAGCTGTTCACCACCGACGAGACGCGGTTCTCGCTCGAGTATCTCAACTCGCAAGGAATCGAAGCATGGTACGACTACACCACATTCGAACTCTATATGAACTTTCCCACCTGGATGATGCCGACAAGGGTACTCTCCATCAATAGGGGGAGCATTACCCGATACAGCACCTACAGCATGACTGGAAGTACCTTCCTGGAGCCCGAACCGTTCTCCTGGTATACGAACCTGTCGCTCTATTCGTTGATAGATGTCTCAAAAGCCAATTCGTGGGAGATCAACCCCTCTTCCCTGTTCACCATGCAATCACGGAATTCATTCTCAATCCGTGATGTGGGTTTCGACTTCTCCTACACTCTGCATCCGGGGAGAGCCTACAACAAGACCAATGTCGATCCTTGGTCGGATGATTTCGGTGATTACCTCACCTTCCAGGGAATTCAGGGCTTTTACGATTACAAACCGAAGAGTCTTCGCTTCACCTTCGGCAATGTGAACGACTACCTCGGGTTTTCCACCGATGCGATCGGCATAGCTCTCGAGAAGCGGTATGCCTATGGCGATGTCGAGGCCAAGGGACACCAGTATGAATACGAGGTGGTGGTGGAGGAACCTGCAATCGTTGAGGTGCTGATAAATGAAAAGAGCGTCTATAGGCGGGAATTGCAGCCCGGTATCTATCGCTTGCGCGACTTCATCTTCAGCCAGGGAGCCAACTATGCAAGGGTGGTGGTGGAGCCGATCGCCGATCCGACGAGGAAACTCGAGTATGAATTCGTACTCGGTTACGATTCGAGACTGCTTTCCCGGGGCGATACCCTGTACTCGGCTGCGCTCTCCTTTCCCGACTACAATATCGGGAAAACCATCTTCCGTCTCAACCAGCAGATGGGACTTACCGACGAGATCACCTCGTCCTACTCGCTCGCCTTCAGTCCCTCCGCGTTGAATGTTGGACTTTCAGGTTTGGTGGCAACTACCTTCGGTTCTTTTGATCTCAGTCTCACTTCGAGCTACAATGCTCCCCTTGGACTCGGTTTCACAGGCATGTTGGGTTACCGGATCGCCGGCAAGGAGGATTCTCCCTTTGGATCGCTGTCGGTCTCCACAGGATTCAGTTCCTCGAACTACAGCAGCAGTATGGAAATCTCTCCCACAGCCGTTGCGGTGGGAGGGCACAGCATCGATACCAGCATTTCCTTCTCTGGGAGGGTGGGGGAACGATTCCGCTATACCCTTGGTGGTACTTTGAATTGGAATACCAATGAAGCCGCGCCGTATTGGAGAATCAATGTGGGGACCGGTATTCCCCTCATTCCCCGCATGTCGATCAGTGGTTCGGTGAGCATGTATGCCACTCCAACCGATCCCGTCCCTTTGGTGAGGGGACAGATCGGACTAAACTATTCGTTCACTCCCGATTTGAGTATGGCTGCTTCCACCAATTTGCAGGATTCGACCAATTTGAATGCATCATGGCGACCATTCGGTTCCACCAACGACAATATGCAGTTCTCGCTCAGTGGGATCAGATTCGACGATCCTCTGGACCATCAGGGCAGCATCTCCTACAGCCATAGCGCCGATGCCTATGGCATCTCGTTGAGACAACAATTCGACGATCGCTATGAGCGGTTCTCCACGAGCATTTCCCTGAACACGGCATTGGCATATGCGGATGGCATGTTGGGAATCACCCGCTCGATAGCGGACAACTTTCTCCTTGTCCGTCCAGGAGGGTCGTTGAAAGGTTCCAAAATCGCGGTCACCAGAACAATGACCACAGAGCCGACCGCGTTGCCCTCCTTGTTTGGAGTGGGTACCTATACCGGCATCACGACGCATCAGGAGAACAACGTGGTGGCATATGGAATTGGAGATTCCATCATGGGTACCAGCGAATCCTTCATCTTCGATTTCCTGCCGAGACCGAGACAGGGATATGCGGTGAGAATCAGCAGTGAACCAACCTATTCATTGGTCGGAACACTGTTAAGGACTCCCACTTCGGCCTATTCACGCTACACCACCGATCTCGCACGAGTGGAAGTTGCCGAGAATGGGGAGGTCGAGCTGGTGCTCGATGAGACCCTCTACCTCTTCACCGATGAGAATGGATTCTTCTTCATCAGTGGGATCAAAGCCGGGGAGTACCAATTCAGCATCTTCCTCCCGAATAGTGAAGAGGACGATCCCCCCATCGATGTGCGTTTCGTTGTCGAGGAGTTGGAGGATGGCGATGGTCCGATCGTACTGATGCTTGAGGATTTCGTCGCCAGCGACATCGCCGACGCACTTGAGATCGAAGCCTACGAAGCCATGATGGGAACCCCGGTGGAAAATGGCGTACTCGATGAAAACGGTCATTATCGTCTTGAAATCGTCGATTCCATGGATGAGATCACGTTCTGGAACGAATGGTACCCCTCAAGGCAAGTATTCGATGCAACCACTGCCGTCGAAACCACCACGGATTCCTACCTCGAATTTGTCGATCTTGCACCCGAGACCGAATCGGCCTTGTCCAGATTGCGTCGGGAACAGGAACAGCGGCTGTTCAATCTCGCTCGCTTGAGAGCGATCGTCAAACCCTATCTGGATGCCGTCATGCCTAAGGAAGGATGGGTTCCCGAACAGAGGTGAACCATAGGTGCCAAGATCTCCAATCGCCTTGATATGAAAGTGATAAAGGATTAGTATGTGCGTATG
>CAYZJV010000104.1:0-4945 GCA_964478945.1 uncultured Spirochaetaceae bacterium
TGGAATCGATCGATACCATCGATGCCCCCACTTTCGTGATCCGTCACCCCAAGTTTCCATTGCTCTACGCGGTGCAAGAGACCGAGACCACCGAAGGTGAACCTGGAGGAGCGGTGGTGGCGATCCCACTCGAAAGTACCTTGGATGCACACACCTCCGTATCGAAGCCTATGGGAAGTGGCGGTAGCTATCCATGTCACCTCCATATCGACAGGGAAGGTTCCACTCTGTTCGTCTCCAACTATGGGAACGGAGTCTTTACCGTATTATCACTCGATGACGAGGGGTTCCCGAAGGAGATCACACAGAAATTCGGCTTCGACGGCAAGGGGTATAGGGAGGATCGGCAGGAGTGCTCACACATCCACTCATCACTGCTCTCACCTGATGAGAAGTATATATTCGTAGCCGATCTTGGTCTGGACAGGATTATCCGGTACTCCTGTGACAAGAAACCCGGCAGTCCGATACATCTTTCCGATCCGAAGTACTTCCCGGTGGCGAAAGGATCGGGACCACGTCATATGCATTTTTCACGAGACAATCGCTATTTGTATGTGGTGGAGGAACTGTCGAACGAGGTCTCCGTCTTCTCCTACGGGAGTGAAGACGGAAAACTCACCCTGATCCAAACGATATCGACTCTCGAAGCGGGACAGCATGAACCCAACACCGCAGCCGATATCCACCTGTCCGAAGATGGGACACACCTGTATGTCTCCAATCGTGGCTATGATACGATAGCGATGTATCAAGTGGATCTGAGTTGCGGGAAACTAAGGTATACTGGTGGCAAGTCGAGTCACGGAACACATCCGAGGAATTTTACACTTGATGATCAGGATGGATGGTTGCTTGTGGCGAATGCCGACGATGATGCAGTCGTTGTATGTCCCATAAGCAAGGGATCGGGAGCGATCGAAGCTCCGGTCCATCTGCACAGGATTTACCAACCGGTGTGCCTTTGTTGGGCATGAGAAGGAGAAGAGGAAATGAATACAATTGAAGCGATCACGCAGTACAAGTTGGTTGCGATTGTGAGACGGGTGGCCCCCAAGGATATCCTTGCCACTGCGAAGGCACTTTATGAGGGAGGGATCAGGCTACTGGAGGTGACCTTCGACCAAGCTTCACCCACCTGTGTGGCCGAAGTGGTCGAATCCCTTGAACGACTGAAACCGATGAGGGACTTGGGTATGCGGATCGGCACCGGGACCACATTGACGATCGAGCAAGTCGAAGCTGCCAAGCAGGCCGAAGCCGAATTCGTGCTTGCCCCCGACACGAATATCGAGGTGATCAAGGCCACGAAGGATGCGGGCATGGTCGCTATTCCGGGAGCCTTCACTCCATCGGAGATCATGAGCGCATGGAACGCAGGAGCCGATATCGTGAAGCTATTTCCCGCCGCCAATTTGGGTATTCCCTACTTCAAGGCGATCAGAGGCCCCATCAGCCATGTGCCGTTGATGGCTGTGGGTGGAGTGGATGAAAAGAATGTGAAGCAATTCCTCGATGCGGGGTTCAACTCCTGTGGCATCGGTTCCAACCTTGTGCGGCGCGATCTCATCGAAGCGGGCAAGTTCGATGAATTGACAAAAATCGCAAGTACATTCATTGAAGCGCTTGGCGCACAAGGGAGGTGAATCCATGGCAACTGTGGTATGTTTTGGAGAAATCATGTTACGTCTCAACCCGGAAGGGTACCTGAGGCTCAACCAAGCCCAGCACCTCATGGTCTCCTATGCGGGAGGAGAGGCGAATGTGGCCGTATCGTTGGCGAACTACGGCGAGACTGCGAAGTTCACCAGTGTGGTTCCCGACAACAAGTTGGGTGAGAGTGCCCGCAATTCACTAAGGCAGTATGGTGTCGATACCTCCCACCTGTACATGGGTGGGGAACGGTTGGGGATCTACTTCGTCGAAAAGGGTGCGAGCCAACGTCCATCGACGGTCATCTATGATAGGAAGAACTCTTCGATCGCTACAGCCGATCCAGCGCGGTTCGACTGGGATTCGATCTTCGAAGGAGCCTCATGGTTTCATTGGACAGGAATCACTCCGGCCCTGTCTCAGCAGATGGTGGATGCGACCCGCACTGCCTGTGAAGTGGCCAAGAAGAAAGGGCTGACCATCAGTTGCGACTTGAACTACCGCAAGAAGCTGTGGAGTACCGAAGAGGCACGGAAGACCATGGAGACCCTGGTCCCCTATGTGGATGTGTTGATCAGCAATGAAGAGGATGCCCACGATATCTTCGGCATAGAGGCTGAGGGCTCCGATGCGAGCAAGGGACAGGTGGTGGGCAGTTCCTACGAGTCGGTAGCCAAGCAGTTGCAACAAAGGTTCGGTTGTTCCACTGTGGCAATCACCCTTCGTGGTTCTAAAAGTGCGAACGACAACGATTGGGCGGGCTTGCTCTATCAGGATGGGAAAGCCTATCTATCGAAGGAATACTCGATCCATTTGGTCGACCGTGTCGGAGGAGGGGATAGTTTCGGTGGTGCCTTGATCCATGCGCTCATCAACAAATTTTCCCCTCAGGAAGCGATAGAATTCGCCGTGGCGGCCTCATGCCTCAAGCAGACCATCGAATACGACTTCAACCAAGTCAGCGAAGCTGAAGTAAGACGACTTATGGGAGGCAACGCCTCAGGTCGCGTGCAGAGGTGAGCATACCTATCCCCTGACTGAGCGTTTCTTCGTTTGGTCAGGGGAAAGTCTGTTACCCCAGTCAATTCATATAATGGTATTACCCGAATTGGGTGTGCAAGAATTGTAGACGTTATGTTCGTGTACACTGGATCATGAATTGGGTCTTGAGTGCAAGAAGTTCCACTTTTTCCGTTTGGTAAGGATCCTTGCCTTTGAAGTAACGGTGCAAGGCGAAATATTCCATTGGTTGTGGGTCATCGAAGAACGCTTCATACGATATAGGGATTCGAGTCCTGTGATCTGAAATTGAATCAGAGTACTTCTTCCACTCCGGGTAATCTCGAGAGACCTCTTCAAGCTGGGTCCGTTTGAATCGAGAAAAAGTAGCGATCGCATAGTCCAGGGACTCTATGTCTGATTCGGATACGTAGTTTGGATCAAATGGTATGGTTGCTTTGATATGGTCTTCCCCAATTCTCTCCAACCCTTTACTCACCATCAACTTTTCAGCTTTGGATAGTGTTGCGATGAATTTCAAATTCATATGAACAAGATCAGAAAAGAAGCAACCGACTGGACCTGAGTCCATCGCGATATACCGATCGTATGTCAGTGGTATGGCATACGTTCTCATACTATAACGTTCGGCAAAGTATACCAGTTTGAGCAATCGATGGGATTCATGGATACTGGTTCTCTCTTGTAGATACGCCAAGATGTGTATGCTTCTCTCAATGGAGAATCTTTTTATCAAGAGTACTACACCTCCTCCTCGAAACTACTGCAACGATACCAGCGTAGAATTCTCAAGTAAAGGGTGCAAATCGAAACCCTTTATGCAAAACTTGCTTGAAATGCAGATGAATGTGCACGCCAATATCATGCCCAGAAGCCCAACCTTACTCTAAGGCACTTCAAATGCAGATGAACGAGGATATGTTGCACTTTTCACTTGGTGAAAGCTGAAGCCATTCTTTCGATCTCTGATTTTGCGATTCCCAGGTGTCTGGCAACTGAATCCCAATGGGATATCGCCGAAACGACCTCGCCGATGATCTGATGGGCTCTTTCAGGGGTCAGCCGAAATTCCTTGGCCACTCGTAGTGCGGCATCCAAGGATGCAGTAGGATCCTCGAAGGTGATTGCTGTTGAAAGGATGCGGGATGTAGTTGGTCCTGGAACGGGATTCATATCATAGGCGGGGCTAAGGTACCAACCTCGAGCCGTGTCATAGAGAAATCCATGATTCCTTAGATGGTCGTCAGTATTGGAAATCAGTACGGTGAATACGATTCTTCGCCACAATTGTTCCAGGTCCTTTTCGGGTTTTGCACCATACTGCTCAAGCGCATAAGCGATCTCCAGATAGCAGTGCTCTTCTCTATCTGAAGCACCAAGCATACTCATGGCAGACAAGAATGGGATTCGTTGTTCCTTCTTTCTATCGAAACGACGTACAAGCAATACTGGTGTGGCGGTGGTGGTGATGAGTCGCCATTCAGAGGTGTGTATACCTGCGTTCCCAGCAAGGGTCAGTGCGACTGCTTCCCACAATACTGCAGAGAATTCATCATCCTTTTTCCCAAACTTCGCCAATGCGAGATGTCCATCCAAATCGACCACAGAAGCTTTGGGTCGCGCTCCACCTAGCGATGAACCAGGAACCAACAGTAGCTGCAAGTCCTCCATGGTTTCGGTATCTTCAAGATATCGTGTCGTTGCATCGAGTAGTTGTGGTAGTTGTAGCAATGGAGGAATCGGATGTACTTCTCCTGAAGCGAGATATGGACCATGTTTGTGTAAAGAAAACCTCAAGGCTCCCTGCCGTGCCACATCATTCACTCCCAGAAGATAATCGATTTCACCTAACACACGTGGAGTTTCCCCGCAAGATTTCGCACGTTTGCTCTCAGCACGTTTCATGAGTACGCGTCCCCACCGATCTGGAGCAGAATCCCCGATCGCACCTAAAATCTTTTGTTGTTCGAAGGTATGAAAAGTACCTTTGGTAAGATTCAGAGCTGGATCGATTGCAAACGAATCGGGGTGACGAAGCCAAGATGCATCATATGCGAAGGAAGCACTTTCTCTATCGGATTTCCAATGATGCCAAAGGGTTCCGACCGAAAGCACTTTCGAGTCGAGTTGGATAGAGACACACACTTGTGATGTATCCATGCTACTATATCTCCTCGTCTTTTTTCTTTGGAATCCTCACCCGCTTGGGCAGTTGTTCCTGCATCAGTTCGATACCGGTCCTGTCGTGTCTCGCATCAGCGATATCGGCGAA
>CAYZJV010000105.1:0-4820 GCA_964478945.1 uncultured Spirochaetaceae bacterium
AGTGGATTCCAAGTGATGAAAGGCGTGATCCTCCTTTTATACCGACCCAGCTCCTTATAATGCAGTACCTCAAATACCTTCTGATCTTTCCTAAACCGTTGATTTGCCCTGTGGTACCACACATACGAGGGTATGATGCCAATGTTGTCCTGGGCAAGCAATCGTGTTCTGATCGATTCATGATTCGCGATGGTAATGGGCAATCCCTCATCATATATGGCTAGGAACATCTTGAGTGTCTCCACCATCCGAATGAATGACTCTCCATCAAGTTGGATGATGTAGCCGTTCATACTGTACGGAGGTCGAAAAACAGCTAGGTTGATGTGGGTGGTGTTGCCTCCACGCTTGATTTCCCAAGGATGCCCACCAGTACTTCTTGCAGGATGTTCATGATCAATCCATGCGGCGAATTCGTCTTCCGAATCACCTTCCAATTGAAGCAGTCCATCATCTCGACCATCGGCGAACATCCGATAGAGATCCCTCCCTGAAAGTGTAGGATCCAGGTGTTCATCAGCATCTTGGGCTGCGATATAGGCGATCTTACAATACTCGAAAAATCTATTGGCTGAAAAAGTCTCTACTTTGGCATGTGTGCTCTTCATAAAATAGCCTTCTTCGATAATCTCGACCATACGTTTTGTCCTTTCCAATCCAAACGCTTCATCGAGTCTGAAGAAATCGGGAAGGGAGGCTTCAACAAGTGAGAGTGGAACAGTTCCTTCTCGTAGTTCGAGAGGATATTCAAGTTGTACACGTTTGTTAGCCGCAATCCAATTCTTCCGAACCTCTTTCAACCACCTCTGTGCAGCAGTGATGAGTTCCGGCCATTGATCGAGTACTGGGAATGTATGCGAATTAGGTGAACTGATCTCATCAGGCGCACGATATCCGAAATTATCGGCATCGCCTGTCATATCGCAGAAATAGTAGGTTCCCTGGTATTTCACAATTCTCAGGAAATGCCATCTTTCATTACTTGTTGGAAACAAAACATCCCACACAAGATCCAACCCATTGAGCGAATAGTGGAAGGTTTCGATTTCATCGACAAATAAGGAAAGAAGTTGTAGTAATTTGTTATCTGTTATCATATTGTAATTTTCTTCATTGCAAACGTCGATGTCAATAAAAATGTCATGGATTTGTCCTAATTACTACTATGAGTAAAGAAAATGATACGAAAGGACCACTACATGTATTAAAGAGCAGAATTGAAGGTGAACGAGGAGCTCTCCTCCGAAAAAGAATATCCAAATGAGGCGGAACACCCAATCAATCGCCTGAAATCAAGGTCAATGTGCATTTGTTGCGCTTTTTACCAGGGGCACGAAGGAGACGTCCAGCAACTTGCGTTTGGTGATGTTTCCATCCATATCCTTGGATATGGTGACCAGTTCCTGCCACCCGGAGGGACCTATCGGCAACATCATGATGCCTCCGGGAGCAAGTTGGTCGACAAGCTCCATCGGCATGAGTTGAGGAGCCGCGGTCACCATGATCCTATTGTACGGAGCAAACTCGGCCCACCCTTCGTTGCCATCACCGATTTTGAAATCGATGTTCCGGTAACCCAACAGATCCAATCGCTCGCGAGCCCTCGTTCCCAACTCCTCAATTATTTCCACCGTGTAGACCTTATGTGCGAACTCGGCGAGGAAAGCCGTCTGATACCCACTCCCCGTTCCTATTTCCAACACCTTGTGGGACTTTTCCAGTTGCAGTTGCTCAGTCATGTACACAACCAGGCTCGGTTGACTTATGGTCTGCCCATGACCTATGGGAAGCGGTCCATCGACCTTGGCCAGGAGTCTGTACTCGTTGTCGATGAATCGGGCACGATCGAGTGAAGAGAAAAATCGTCTCACCTTCTCATCCATACCTCTCATCATATCATCCAATCATCTTCAAATGAAGCTATTGATACTATTTGCCGACTCGCTACGGTAATACGATGGGAAGCCAAGCCTCCTAGACCCAGTAGTGGCACTTGCCCTTCTTTCGAGGTTCTACTCCCCTACTCTCCCAACTCCTTGTGCACCAAATCGGCAGCCATTTTCGCGGTCATGATGCAGGTGGGAAGTCCTGCGGGACTGACGGTCCATTGTCCTGCGCGGTAGATGTCGGGTATGGGAGTGAGCACAGCCTTCTTCATATTCAGCATCCCGGCATCGATGGGAATGTCCTGTTCGAAGGACCACCCGACGATGGCTCCTTCGGAACATCCCCTGGTCCTTTCAATATGGAGCGGACCGGCGGTGAAGGAAAAGAGGATATGGTCCTTGAGCTGGGGATACACCGATTCGGCGAGGGTGTCGATCATCATGGTACTGATGCGTTGCTCGAATTCATTGTACCATCCGTCCTTCTCGATTCTCCGCGTGAGCTCATGGTCGAATAGGAAGCTGACCACGAGTCCGGCCTTCCCTTCGGGAGCCGCATCACTGTCGTTGAGCACAGGTATGGATATCTCGTAGGTGTTCAAGCGGCAAAAGGATTCCAACCAGGAGTAGAAGGCCGTTCGATCAAGTTGCTCCCAGGTAGCGAGGATGTTGTCGAGCTCGGTGCGATGCAGTTGTCCAAGTCCTTGCTTGGATGGTGTGTAGAAAAAGTGGCCCTCGGAGATGTTGCCGAAATATTTGGGAGGAAGGTCGACTGCCAGAAAGAGGGTGAATACCGACTCGGCACCACGGCTTGAAAGGATTTTCTCCTGCTCTGTGACGATGTTGGATTTCACAGGATCGGAGTAACCTTCGGCGTTGATCATACGGTAGAAGTGCTTCATATCGGCACACCAGATGAGTTTGTCGTAGGTGTACCGGTTTCCTTTTTCATCCAGGAGGGTATGATGCAGCGCATCGAGGTGGACCACTTCGGCTCCCGTCTTGATGGTCGAACCGAGTTCCCCCAGCCTCTGAACGAGTGCGGAGGGGATACTTCCCACTCCTCCTTTGGGATAATGGTAATCGGGATAGAGGGAGAAGTAACTCATGGCAAAGAAGGCGGGAGTTTTCTTGAAGAAGTGCTGGGAGATGATGTCCCTCAGCGAGTCGTTTTGAATCAACTGGTTGAGAAATTGTTCCATGGGCATCCTCATGCGCATGATGGCCGCCCCCGTGGCGAGAAAGCGGATGACCCAGAGAGGGAATGTGGTCAGGTAGTAGCGAACATCGCGTGTAACATCCTTGAAGAAGGGACTGTCGCTTCCGAAAAGGACCTGCATATAGATATCGAACTTGGCAATGACCTTGATGACTTTGGCAACATCTTCGGTACTATCGGGATAAAGCTCCTTGAGCATTCGTTCGTAGGCTGCAAGGCTCTCCTTGCTGTCGGCCTTGATGATCTTGTCCTCTATTCCAAGCGAAACGTTGCTGGGAAGCAATGGGAGGTCGATCTGCAACTCCTCGAGCATGGGTTTGACCATACCGGCATTCTCCACCGCCCGGATGCCTCCATCGAAGAGGAAGCCTTCACGTGTGAAGGAGTTCACCAATCCTCCACAGGTACTGTGTTTTTCCAATAGCAGGATCTTGTGTCCCCGCATGGCAAGTGAGGTTGCCGCACTCAGTCCTGAGATACCTGCTCCAACAATGATGATGGGATGGTGTTCCGCCATGGTGAATCCTCCGATGGGCGATTTGATGGATAGGAGTATAGCATGGGATTTGTGACACGAGGTGGAGAAAATAGTAGCAACAGTAGCTTCAATCTCCTTGGAAATGGTATCCGAATAGCTTTCTCGCGATGGGTACTTTGGGCGATCATCCAATTGGTACAGTTTTGTAACTGATGCCAGATCATGTCTTCTGTAATATCATGGATGTATAGTATCGATGTACATGTAAAGCGAAAATGACAGTTGTTGTCACTGTCTGGAAAAATTCAAAAGTCATTGTCCAAACAGAATAGTTGCGGCTATTCAGAATTAACTAAATAGAGGCTCTCCTGTTGTGTATTCCCATCTCGAGATAGGAAGTGGAACTTCTATCATCTTGTTATCGAAATTCTCTCCCAAGACTATGGACTTATTACAAATTATTTACAGCAGATGATTTGTCATCTGCTGTATAAGGTCTCTCTCCAAAACTTGAATCGCAAAAGCGAAGTACTTACCTCTATCGTTGGTGCAAAGTAGTAGCCGCCATCTCACGGATTCTGTTCGCTTGTGCAAAGTGGATACCCATAGTTCATCATCTGCAA
Source organism: uncultured Spirochaetaceae bacterium (assembly GCA_964478945.1). Classification (GTDB taxonomy): domain Bacteria; phylum Spirochaetota; class Spirochaetia; order Sphaerochaetales; family Sphaerochaetaceae; genus CAYZJV01. Next base: position 4,207 of record CAYZJV010000105.1, read on the forward strand.
AACACCTTCACTGTCGATTCATCGGTATCCACATCGATGCTCATCTGTTCCAAAGCTTCCATGATCTCCTCGTAGTTCTGTGGATCGATATCACTGAGGTTGAACGGTATCCCACTTTCGTGAATGGATGACTGGATCTTGTCCTGAGCCTCGACAGGTATCAGTTTCGTGATATTCAAACCCGCCTTCACCAACGCCAAGGGAACTTTGACCGAGACCCTTTCGGATGACTTGCCCTCTTTCGGATCCACCTGAACGAAGAGATATTTTCCCTTCACATCCATGGTCCGATTCGGGTTGACCACTTCGCTCTCCCTTGGCTTCACTTCCAGGGCTTGGAGCAGCTTTTCGGCATCGTCGGGGGTAAGTTTCCCTTCTGAGAGCATCTGCAGTATTCTCATTCTTTCTTCATTCATATGTTGTCTCCTAATTTTTCTATATGATACGTATCACTATATCTTTGGTATCCGACTGGATATCCACTTCGGTCCCAATGCTTGCGGAAAGCAACGAAGGCAATGCCAGTAGCAAACGCAGGTAGGACTGTGCCTGCTTGGACGTTTCCGGTATCGCAAGAAGTATTGCCACGGCGATCGCTCCCAACAATACAACAG
>CAYZJV010000106.1:0-4810 GCA_964478945.1 uncultured Spirochaetaceae bacterium
TTCTCTACATCCTGATATTCTCGACCGGCTTCGCCTCATTGGTTGGACTCGGTGTGCTTGACAATCGCCTTGGCCAACCGTTCATCGGAAGGATGTTTCTTGTCCAGACACTGTTCATCGCAAATCTGGCGATCGTAGCCGTGTACTACTACGCATCCCAGGTACTGGATCTCATCAGTGGAAGCGACCGCCTTGATCTGGTGTTTTCGATGGTGGCGGGTGTGCTCGGTATCGCACTATATGGAGCGATCCTCAATATGATCGGAATCAAGCTGTTGAGAACAAAGAGTCCACTTTTGTTTCGCGTGGCGGGAATCGGTTGCATCGTCACCATCACCATGCAGACTGTCCACCTTCTCGGAGCACTGGTCGGCAATCGAAATGTGCTGCTGCTGATCGCCTCTTCCCCGCCATGGCGGATCGTCTCCTACCTCTGCATCGCCATCGTCATGGGAAGCGTCGGTCTTGTGTTGTTGAGGGCACGAAGTGACAAGTCCCATCGGGCCTTGAGAACTCTGTTGGGTGGCATTGGCCTCAACTGTCTTCTGTTCGTGCCTTTGGGATTGCTGGAGTTCGTGTTGGACACGGTTGCCACATTCACGTATTCCCCCATTTCCTTGGAATATCTCATATACCTTGGGATCAACATTTCGATTCTCGTGGCCCTTGTACAGGTGTTGGCGAAAGACCCCAACAGTTCCGTTGCCTTTGGTGAAATTTCGGATGAAGTGGCCTCGCGATTCTCACTCACTGCGAGGGAACGGCAAATGGCCAATCTGATCGCCCAAGGTTTGACCAACAAGGAAATCGCTTTCCAACTCGGAATCACCGAGGCCACCGTCAGAACCCATATCTACAATGTATTTCAGAAAGTTGGTGCCCAAAGCAGGATAGAACTGCTCAACCTGCTCCATTCTTGATCTTCTACGAACAACTACTGAGGCGAAAACGGATCATCCCAGACATTCATACGATTCCTTGAAGACCCCATCGCTCCTACACTGTGACCCATAATTCAGATGAAGGAGCACTATCATGCGTCATGTTGTGAAGAAAAGCCTTTTGGGCTCAATCGTGTTGTTGGCAACACTGTTGGGCATCGCCTCCTGTACCCATACCGCCACAGTACGAAACGAACAGGGAGAACCACTGGAGTTGGAGGTCGATGCCATCGAGAAGGTGCCGCTCAATGGTACTCGCCAATCCATCTACCTGGCGGGAACGGATGACGACAATCCCATACTCCTGTGGTTGGATGGAGGTCCTGGTGGTTCGGAACTCGGATGGGTACGTACCTATCTTGGACCACTGCATGAGGACTTCACCATCGTATGTTGGGATCAACGTGGTGTGGCTGCCAGCTACGCCGCTGCCAAGGATGGTACCGAAGTGGAAGACTACGTGCAGGATATCATCGCACTATCCGAATTGCTGCTCGATCGTTTCGGACAAGAGAAACTCTATTTGCTCGGCCATTCATGGGGAGGCTTCATCGGAGCTCTCGCAGCAGAGGAACGCCCAGACCTGTTCCATGCCTTTGTCGCGGCATCTCCCCACGTCAATTCGACCGAAAACGACACCATCGGGTATCATATGGTCCTTGACGGAGTGCGAAGAAGCGGTGATGCGAAAACGGTCCGCACACTCGAATCGATCGGGGAGCCACCGTATGAAACATTGGATGAAGAGGGGAATATCGTCGGAGATGGAGAAGCCTATTACGCAGTGCTCTCGCGACTCTACAAGTATAGTCCGCATGCACCGAGCGACGTTGGGTTCAGATCCGAAAAGATCTTTCTCTCTCCCGAACACTCCCTCTTCTCAAAAATCAACCTGGTGCGGGGCTTGATCCGCTCCATCAAGACCGTCTATCCGAAAATACGCCATATGAGCCTTGAAGAAGAAGCGATCGAATTCGAACTCCCCGTATTCGTCATCAATGCCCGCTATGATGTGAGCTGCGCGGCCGAGATCACCGAACGGTGGTTCGACTCCATCCAAGCTCCCTCCAAGCGATTGCTCTGGTTGGAACATTCGGGACACAATGGAATTTACACTGAGAACGAACTATTCATGGATTTCATGCGTGAAGAAGTCAAGTCCACGGTAGAGATGTAAGAAACAGTACCTCCATGGTACCTTCTATCGGTACCATGCGTGGTGCAACGATGCCACCGCATCCTCCATCTCTTCGATTCCCATCGTGGCGAACCCAAGCAACAGTTTGGGTTCGCCCGCATCAACCACACCCTCCGAATAGTACCGAGTCAAGCCATATACCTTCACCCCATATGCTTTCGCCGTTTCTTCCAATTCATGTTCTTCCATACCGTTGTCAATCCTGATGATGAGATGGAGGCCAGCCGAAGCCCCTTCTATACGAGATGAGGGCAATAGTCGTGAAATCGTGGACACCAGGGTTTCCCTCTTTTGCCTGTAGAGGTTGCGCATCCGGTTGAGATGACGCTCGAAATGTCCCCTTTCCATGAACAATGCCAACACCTTCTGTTCGACCATGGGAACCGGACAATTGAGGAAATGCAACGATTCGTTGAAGACCTCGCACAGATGCATGGGCAGCACCATGTAGCTGATCCGAAGGGCGGGAGAAAGCGATTTGGAGAATGATCCCATATAGATTACCCGTCCACTGCGGTCCATTCCCTGCAGGGACGGGATCGGTTTGCCCAAATAACGGAATTCGCTGTCATAATCGTCCTCGATGATGTAACGTGTCGCTTGTAGGGACGCCCACCCCAATAGCTGCAAACGCCTGGCGACAGGCATGATACAGCCGGTGGGGAATTGGTGCGAAGGGGTGACACACACCACATCCACCCGAGACCGTTCCAATTCCTCCACCCGCAATCCCTGTTCATCCAGTTCCAAGGCCTTGAAGTGCACACGGTTGCTCCTGAACAGCAGATTCAGCTTCTCATACCCTGGATTCTCAATACCATAGCAGGGATTCCCCTCGAACAATTGGAAAAGTATTTGGAGCAGATATTCGGTACCCGAACTGACCACGATCTGGGAGGGGGTGCATTCGACTCCACGCGAGTGGTGGAGATAGCGTGCGATGTTCGTCCGCAATTCGAGGTACCCTTTGGGATCCCCCATGCGAAGAAGGTCCCGATCTCCCTCTTCGATCACCTCTCGGGTGATCCTCCTCCATTGCCGGAATGGGAAATGGTCGAAGTCCACACCATGATACGAAAAATCATGGCGATACGATTCGTCCTGTTCCTGTGCCACCATGGATTCACGACTGAATCCTCCAAGATGTACAACCCCATCCAATTCAGCCACATAATGGCCACTCTTTTCCTTGGCGATCAGGTACCCCTCATCGACAAGTTGGAGATAGGCTCCCTCCACCGTATTGATGCTGCATCCGAGTTCCCGGGCCAAACGTCGTTTGGAGGGAAGCTTGTCATTGCTTGCGAAGTTGCCTTGTATGATTTCTGTCTTCAAGAAGTGGTAGAGTTGCTCTGTCAGCGTCCGTGTTTCACTCCGATCCAAAGCCAATGTGATTTCGTTCATTGCAGCCTCTTTGATCTGGACCCATAGAAATATCTTGAACTGACACTTTTGCTACATCCAGATTGCATCTAGGATAAGCCATCCCTTGGTTCCAATCAAGGGAAGAAGGAGTGTGCATGGTATGGAAGACAGGTATGAACTGAACAAGAATCTCGCACAAATGCTCAAGGGTGGAGTGATCATGGATGTCACTTCGGTTGAACAGGCGAAGATCGCCGAGGATGCCGGAGCGTGTGCCGTAATGGCGCTCGAACGCATTCCTGCGGACATACGAGTGGCTGGAGGAGTATCCAGGATGAGCGATCCCGCGATGATACGGGAAATCAAAGATGCGGTGAGCATTCCGGTCATGGCCAAAGTGAGGATAGGGCACTTTGTGGAGGCGCAAATCCTTCAAGCCATTGAGATCGACTACATCGATGAAAGTGAGGTACTCTCGCCCGCCGATGATGTGTACCACATCGACAAGCATGCCTTTGCAGTACCGTTCGTATGTGGTGCGAAGGACCTGGGTGAAGCACTCAGGCGGATCGCCGAGGGAGCAGCCATGATCCGTACCAAGGGTGAACCGGGCACTGGAGACATCATTCAAGCGGTACGGCATATGCGCCGAATCAATCGGGAGATCGCACGATTGGGACAAGTGCGGGAGGATGAACTGTATGAGGATGCCAAGCAATTGCAGGTACCGTACGATTTGATCCTCTCGGTCGCCCGGGAAGGTCGATTGCCGGTGGTGAACTTCGCAGCCGGTGGAGTCGCCACACCGGCCGATGCCGCCTTGATGATGCAGTTGGGAGCCGAAGGAGTCTTCGTCGGCTCGGGTATCTTCAAATCGGGAGATCCGGCCAAACGGGCTCAGGCGATCGTGAAGGCGGTGACCAACTATACCGACGCTTCGTTGATTGCCAATTTGTCCAAGAACTTGGGAGAAGCCATGGTGGGCACCAATGAACAGGAGATTGAGCTTCTGATGGCTCAGCGTGGTCTATGAGAGTAGGAGTACTGGCCCTGCAAGGAGCATTCGCCGAACATCTGAAGGTTCTTTCCAAATTGGGTGTCGAAGGCTTCCAGGTGAAAAAGCCGGTCGACCTTGCCCAAGGACTCGACGCATTGATCATCCCCGGTGGAGAAAGTACCGTGATGGGAAAGCTGCTCAAGGAGATCGGTCTGTATGGTCCGATCAAGACCTTGATCGATGGAGGCTTGCCTGTACTCGGGACATGTGCGGGGATGATCCTTCTGGCTTCCGCGATCGAAAACGATA
>CAYZJV010000107.1:0-4729 GCA_964478945.1 uncultured Spirochaetaceae bacterium
GTGGGAGTGGTCAATGCGGTGGTCATCGGCAAGTTCAAGGCCAACCCGATCATATGGACACTCTCGATGAGTTACGTGAGTCTGGGAATCATCCGCTTCGTGTGGGTGAACAAGCAGATCTATCCCGACATGATCACCGACGATGCGTTCGCGGTGATGCTGTTCGACAATATCTACCGCTTCCGCCTCTTCGGAGTGATCAGCCTACCATTGATCCTCATGATCCTACTGGTGGTCGCAGGACAGTTTTTGCTGAAGAAGACCCCCTTCGGAGCCCAATTGAAACTCACCGGATCGGCACGAAGGACGGCCAAGTTCACCGGAGTGAATGTGGAGATGATGGTGGGCATGGCCTTCGTGATCTGTGCCTTCACCGCCACGATCGCAGGCCTGGCGATCACCAGCCTCTCGCGTGTGGGAGCCTGGTACAACGGAGAAGGCTACGACTTCCGCGCGGTGACGGCGATCGTCATCGGAGGAATGACCCTAGCCGGAGGACGCGGCTCCATAGTAGGTGTCCTCGGAGGTACGATCGTCATCGGACTGATGAACAATATCATGACACTGCTGGGAATCGGTACCTTCTCCCAGGACATCATACGGGGCGCCATCTTCATACTGGTGGTGGCGATCAATGCGAAGAATCTGAGGAGCATGGGGCGTGACGATGCGTAATATGAAAATCGATAAAAGCAAATTACTTTCATTCGGGGACCGCTACCGGATCTACTTCCTCTTCCTGGCGATATTCATCTTCATGTCGCTGTTCGCACCGCGGTTCTTCAACTCCTACAACCTGATGACCATACTCAGGACGGTGTCGATGAATGCGACCCTCGCCTTGGGCTTCACCGTGGTGATGATTTGCGGCGAGCTGGATTTGTCGATCGGCAGGACGGCGACCTTCGCAGCGGTGATCGCACTGTCGCTGCAGAAAGTGGTCGGCTACGGACTGAGCATCCCCATCGCCATCGCCGCAGGCGTTGCGATCGGACTGCTCAACGGAATTTTGGTGGCGAAGGTGAAGATCAACTCCTTCATCGCCACCATTGGAACGATGACGATCCTGCAGGGAGCCACCTATACGATCACCGGAGGCAACTCGGTGAGCCTCTCTGGAGACAAGGTCTTCGCCATCAGCGACTTCCTCTCGATGCCACTGATCCCGATGCTCCCTCCGAGGGTCCTGATGACGATCGTCTTCATCGTGCTCTTCCACCTCTTTGTGAAGAACAGCCAGTGGGGACGCAACTTCTACCTGGTCGGAGGCAACAAGATGACCGCCTGGCTCGCTGGTATCAACACCGACGGAGTGACGATCACCGCCTTCGTGCTCTCATCCACCATGGCCGCCATCGGAGGAATCCTCTTTGCGATGGAATCGAGTGCCGCGACGTTGAACATGGGTGAGAACTCGCTCATGTACGTCGTCTCGGCCACGATCATAGGAGGAACGGCCATGTCGGGAGGGAAGGGCGGTGTGCTCAACACCGTGATCGCCGTACTCTCGCTGGAGATGCTCTACACCGGCACCATCCTCTTCGGATGGGGCAACGAGGTGAAGATCTTCATCTCCGGACTGATCCTCGCCTCGGTGGTGCTCTATGAAGCCTATGCGGCCTACAAGCACGAGAGGACGGTGGGACAACGCACCGAGCTGCTCAAGGAGCTCGGCAACAAAGGATGACACTCCGAACTGTCGGAAGGTCCATAGAACCAAAAGCCATTGAAAGGAGGCTTGAAATGAAAAAGAAGGTAAGGATGATGGGTGTGGCCCTTGTGCTGCTCCTCGTCGGTGCGATGATGTTCGCACAGGGTGCGGGTGAAACCGGTGGATCGACTGCCGATGCGGCGGCGAATCTCGAAGCTTCACTTGCGGTCGACTCTTCGGTGTTGAAGGCTGCCGACGGACAGCCGCTGTTGCGCTTGGCGACCGAAGATCCGGTTGTTCCCAAAAGACCGGCCGATCCGGCAGCTCTGCCTGAGAAGGATCCCTTGCACTGGTACGACATGGAATATGCCGGTTGGTCTGCGAAGAAGACCAATATTCCCGAAAGCCCCAAGGATGGAGCCATTGGCAAGAATGTGGTCATGATCGTGCACGGCGACCACCCGTGGACCACCGCGTGTACCACCGGTGCCCAGAAGGTGGCCGATGCCTATGACATCAACCTCAAGGTGCTCTCTCCGAACTGGGACTTGGCGGTCCAGAACCAGATGATCGACCAGTCGATCAACGAAAGGCCCGACATGATCCTCTTGATTCCCCTTGATGCCACCACAGCGGTGCAGCAGGCAAGGCGCATCAACCAGGCCGGTATCCCCTTGATCCTCTTCAACACCTTGCCTACGGCCGAGGCGATGAATTATGCGATCACCTGGACCGGTCCCGATGATTTCGGACAGATGCGCAAGTTGGCGAAGACCTTCGCAGACGAGCTGCGCGCAAGGAATCCCGGTGCCAAGGAACTTGGTGTGGCCTATGTGCAGCACGCTCCCGGTGGATCCCCCTATTTCGCACGTTGTTTCGGACCGATTTCCGAGCTCGCAGGCTATGCTCCCGAAGTGGTCACACTCGACATGCAGGCCCCCGGCTTCGAAGCCGACAGGACCATGCAGTTGGTATCCGACTGGCTCACCAGGTTCGGACCACGCTTGAAGGGAATCTTCGCAGCCGACGACTCGGCCCAGGCACTTGGTATCATCGAGGCTTTGAAGAAAGCCGGACGTGAGGACGTGGTCGTGGTCGCAGCCGGAAACAGCAAAATCGGTATGGATATGGTAAGCGACGGTTCGCTGTTCGCAATCACCTACCAGACCGCCGAAGGTGATGGTGCCCTTGCGGTCCAGACCGCAGCCGACTGGTTCAATGGAAAGGAACTTCCCAACAGAAGGAACCTTCCCCAGCACATCATCACGAAGGCCGATGTGGCGGATTTCTATCCACCACAGTGGTAAGCAAGACACCAGAAGCAAACATCAGAGGGTCCCGATTTCGGGACCCTCACTTGTGAAGATAATTTTTCTTTACCCATGATATATCACCAAAGACTCATGACATACGTAACTTCATATAGGCAAAACACTACCTGTTTCTTCATGTAGAAAAATGAATAAATATTGATTTCCGTCACATATTTAGTCAGAAATCGTAGTTGCGAATTCCCCTTCCATCTGTTAAGATTGTGTCCAATGGGACGATAAAACCGATACAAAAATAGTATCGGTAACCTTTTGTTCCGATACATGGTTTCTTTTGCAGTAGCAGGGGAAACGGTACACTGCGGTTGTTGCGGCACCCGGTGTATGGTGCGACTGAGAATTCCACCGATTAGGCGGAAATGGGCACTTGTGGCCAAAGTAGAAGCACCACATGTATCACACACAACCAGAACAGAACAAAAAGGACACAACGCAAAAGGCACCACTTTTGCTAGGGCCGTCCCACCGCACTTGTTCAAATTATGAACAGGAATTGAAAAAGGCATGTATACAGAATCCACCACCAACAAAGAACTGGCAATCCTCAGCTACATAGATCGCAACTCCAACGCCACACAGCGCGAGTTGAGCGAGCATGTCGGCATGTCCTTGGGTGCCATCAATCTTTTGCTCAAGAGGCTCCTTACCAAAGGCCTCATCAAGATGGATCGTCTGCAGCCCAACAGCGTGAAGTACTTCCTTACCCCAGAGGGCCTGGCCAACAAGTTGGAGCGTACCTACCATTACATCATCCGCACCTACCAGGAGATCGACACCCTGCGCAACAGGATCGTCACCACAGTGAACATCCTCTCCGAAAAGCACAAGGAGATCATCTTCTACGGACCCCAGGACGACTTCTCACTCATGGTCCAAGACCTCATCATCACCGACAGCTTCACTGCCAAAGTAACACTGCAACACACAATACAATCACTACACACATCACCCATACCAATTCTCATCTGGCACAACGACTCAGCCAAAGCCCTCCAAAAAAGAGGGCTTAAAAGTGTGAATATATTGGGGATGATAAGTATATGAAAGGACCGATCAGTTGAGCAATAAGATTCATATCCCGTTTTCTCCTCCAGATATCACACAGGAAGAGATTGATGAAGTTGTAGATACTTTGAGATCAGGTTGGATCACCACCGGGCCAAAGACAAAGCTATTCGAGAAGAATTTGGCTGAGTACTGCCACACGAGTAAGGTTTGTTGTCTCAGTTCAGCGACAGCAGCCCTCGAGCTCTGCTTGATTCTACTTGGGGTGGGTCCAGGGGATGAAGTCATAACAAGTGCGTATACCTACACCGCATCCTGTAGCCCCATCATCCATGTTGGGGCTACTCCTGTATTGGTGGATGTGGCTCCAGGCTCGTTCCACATTGATTATGACAAGGTAGGAGAATCAATCACCGAGAGGACCAAGGTAATCATACCAGTGGACCTTGGAGGGGTGATGTGTGATTACGATAGACTCTACTCAGTCCTGGAAGACAAGAAATCATTATATTCTCCATCCAATGATCTCCAATCAGCATTTGATCGAGTAATCGTATTGGCCGACAGTGCCCATGCAATTGGTGCAACCTACAAAAGAAAGATCTCTGGAGAAGTTGCCGATTTTACTGCATTTTCTTTAGTCGTTTTGAAGAATAGGACGGGGTGCCAAAAGAGGAGCCAGATAGGAAACCTGGCACCAGCTGGCGCCTTCTTAGCAAGTTAAATCATTCTTATAAAAAGA
>CAYZJV010000108.1:0-4588 GCA_964478945.1 uncultured Spirochaetaceae bacterium
AAATAGGAACGGTGATACCGGGAGTACCAATACAGACTCCAATAATTTTAACTGCCGTCTTTATCATACTTGTTGCGGTGGTGTTCAAGATGACGAATCTCAGGCTCTATGTGGAGACGGTTGGAATCAACCCGAATTCGGCACGGCTGAATGGCATCAATCCGAAGAAAATCATATTTTTGACCTTCTTGATCATGGGCATCTGTACCGCGGTTGCAGGTTTTATCGCAGTGAACAAAGCTGGACGTCACGACAGTGTCAACTTGCTCAAACTCATCATGATGGATGCGATTCTCGCCGTGGCAATAGGCGGAAACTCGCTGAGCGGTGGCAAATTCAGCATCACCGGTTCCATAATCGGTGCGTACACCATAGAGATGCTGAACAGGACTCTCCTTAGGTTGGAGATAGAACCCGCGATGATCAAGGTCTTCAAGGCTATCTTCATTATCATCCTCATGGTGGTGGCATCGCCTGTGGTCAGGTTGTATGTGGGGAAAGCTCTGGACCGGTTTCGGACATGGAGACTTGCCATACACCAATCCAAGGGAAATGCTCCAGAAGATGCAATGATTTCCAACACGAATATCATCGAGAACAAGGAGGAATAGGATGGCATCTGTGAACGTAATCAAACCAAAAGCAAGACTATCGAATTCGAATATCCTGTTTCTCATAGCTGCAATCATATTTGTACTGATGTACCTGTTTGCAATCATCAGTTTCCCAAACAGTTTCCTGCAGTTCCAGACGTTCTTTGACTTGTTCAACCTCAATGCTCCACTCATCATCATGACACTGGGACTCTGCATCGTCATGATCGGTGGCGGTATCGACATCTCCATCGGTGCGGTATGCGGTTTGGTGACCATGGCCTGTGCGGTCTTCCTGGAATCTGGGATGGGGAGCATCGGAGGTGCCGTCTTTGTTGCACTGGGAATAGGTATCGCATTCGGAATCCTGCAGGGATATCTTATATCCTACCTGGAGATCCAACCATTTATCATTACGTTGTCGGGTTTGTTCTTGGCTCAAGGACTGTTGACGACACTCCATAAGGATCCAATCAACGTGACCATGCCTTCATTCGTAAGTCTGAGGGATTTCGATATAGTGATTGCATGGCTTGGTACGAAAAACAGACTGGGTGTGTTCATCCCGTGTGAAATTAAACCCGGTACGATAATTGTTGTTCTTCTGCTTGTCATCCTTGCATCCTTGATGAAGTGGTCGCGTTTTGGGCGCAATGTGTATGCCGTGGGAGGAAATGGCCATAGTGCCATGATGCTCGGTATCAACGTGAAGCGAACGATATTCATCACCTATGTGATAAGTGGATTGACGGCCGGTATCGCGGGTTTTGTCTATATAATGACGACAGGAGCCGGCAATGTAGGCAATGCATCGGGAGCCGAAATGAAAGCAATAGCTTCGGCCATCATGGGAGGTACACTGCTCAACGGCGGCGTAGGCAACCTGTTGGGCGCTCCAATAGGGACTCTGACGCTTTTGGTGATCAACGAGCTGATTCGTGCGGCTGGAGTCCAATCGAACTTCCAAGCGATGGTGAGCGGACTTTTGCTGTATTTCTTCATAGTGTTGCAGAGCGTCATCATGTCGCTACGTGACAGGAGGCGATTCGGCATTGTTCTACCACCTTGGCTGCGGTTGTGGGGCAAGGAACAGACCGGAACACAAGGATAGCCATGAAGGCTGTAAGGAAACTGTGTTTTCAATTCTGGCATATGCTTCCGGATCTGAATTCCCGTGGTGAAATTCCGGTATGTTTCTTGAATATGAAACTGAAATAATGGGGATCTCCAAATCCTACTTCATACGCGATGTCCGCACTTCTGAGAGTTGTCGTCAACAGCAGGTCCTTGGATTTGTTGATACGTACCTGTGTGAGATATTCTATGAAGGTCTCACCGGTCTCCTGGGAAAAGATGGTACTGAAATGGTTTGGACTTACATGTACGATCGATGCCACCGAATGCAGGGAAATATCCTGGTCGGCGAAATGAAGGTGTATATGCTGCTTTGCCTTTTGGATCATGGCATAGTATTTCCCCGCCGATTTTGATTCCCTGAACTCTATGAAAGTATCCAGGATCAATCGCACTCCGTCACAGAAGGTCTCTTTTGATCCAGCTATCTCTGAAAGCTGGGTCTTGTGTGACAGCGACGGAATAACTTCCTGAACCACACCACCGAGTTCATCGATAATCTTCGATATGGCCACCATAAGATCATACAGAAGGTAATAGCCTATGAGAGTGGTCTGAAAAGGGTGGTCGCCTATCATGGTGATATACTGGTCGATAATCTCATTGATACCTGATTTCTTCACATATTTCAGTCGCTCCGATATGGGACTACCGTCCAGTTTTAAAAAATCAATTTCGGGAAATGAGTTCAGATCATGTGTTCCGATTATCAGTTTCTGACCTGTTTTGACTGAAAACTTTATCGCTTTATCCGCATCGGCATACGATTGGGACAGGTTCCCAATTCGCTCAACCAAAGAGCCTATGCCAATCGTCACCATACAGTGGGTGTTCCGTTCAACCTCATACTTGATCGCCTGACCCAATGTATAGGCAGTCTCCTCGAGCGATTCGGATTCAAGCTGCATCAACAACAGGATGATGGAATCCCTGCTTTGTGAAAAGCACAACACCTCTTCTTGATTGTCTATAAGACTGTTGATATGGAGCTTGGCGGTAATCAAATCCGAATAGTTATCAGAAGAGGTGGAAAGCTTGATGATGGCGACGAGGTACCCATGGGCGATGAGATCTATCCCCATGTCACCTCCCTTGTCAAGAGCATCTTCCGTTTTGACGATTCCGGTCACCAGGTCGCACAACCAACGTTCCCTCATCAAGTCAGAATTGGACTGGGCCTGCAGTTTCAGATTTTCTATGCTTGAAAGATGTAGTTTTTCCTGTTCAATCCTATCCACCAGTTTGTGTAGTGTTGCCATCATATCTGAGGCGGAAATTGGTTTGAGAATGTATTCGTCGACGCCGATCGATATGGCTTCCTGTGCATACTGAAATTCGTCATGACCCGAGATTATTATGATCTTTATCCAAGGAAGTATCTTTTTGATAATTCTAGAAAGGCTAAGTCCATCGACAAAAGGCATTCTGATATCGGTAATCAGGATATCCGGTTTCACATCCTTCATAATAGAGAGGGCCATCTCGCCATCTGAAGCTTCACCGGCGAGGACAAAAGGTCCTGTTCCCGACTGTATGCTGTTCCGCAGCCCTTCACGTACAACTATCTCGTCTTCTGCAATAAACACCTTATACATTGAATCCAACCTCTGGTACGCTGAAATACACGGTAGTGCCTTTTTTATATCGACTTGTTATGTGTAACTTCGTGCTCACATCATAATACAGCTCAAGCCTCTTGTTCACATTGTACAGTCCATAGACATTGTTCAGGTCCTCCGGGTCGGCCGAACCATTGATCTGTTCCATGATATTTGCAAGTTTCTCTTCCGTCATTCCTATTCCATTGTCCGACACGGAAAAACAGAGGCGCTGGTTTTCAAGCCAACCTTTGACAGATAGCAAACCACGACCCCTTTTGTTCTTGATTCCATGGTACAAGGCGTTTTCAACAATAGGCTGGAGCACCAGTTTCAAGATTTGACAGTTTGCCATTTCGGGCATGTACTCGATTTCATAATCCAGGATGTCCCTGTACCTGATTTTCTGAATGGTCAGATAGCTTTTGACATGTTCAAACTCTTCGCTGACCGTCAAATAATCCTTGCCCTTGTTGAGTGATATCCTGAAGAAGTTGGAAAACGCACGTGTTATGTCGATAACCTGATCATTTTTCTTTTCTTCAGCCAGCCACACTATGGTATCGAACGTGTTGTAGAGGAAATGTGGAGTGATCTGGGCCTGAAGGGCTTTCATCTCCGATTTCTGAAGGTTTTGCTGTTCACGGACATTCTCCGCGATCAACGCTTGGATTTTGACTGCCATGATGTTCAAGTTGTCGGTGAGACCGTCAAGCTCGCTTACCTGGGGAAGTTTTACCCGGGCAGTGAAATCTCCCTCTGCAATCCTCTTTGACAGGTTCTCAAGTCTTTTGATGGGATTGTTGATGCTGGCGGTCACTGAACGTTGTGTAAACATAGCGAAGATCGCAACAAAGAATACGGTAAAGATCTGAATGACGGTAAGTACGAAAGTAATACGCTTATGATGCTCATTCGTGATCGTTGCCGATTCTATCACACGTACAATGAAATCCTGGAGGATGTCGGAGATAAGGGCCGATACCCCTCGAATCTCTTCAAGGATCTCTTCATTTTCACTTACCCGGGACTGGTTCGCCATCTGACTTCCCAAACGGTCCACACTTCGCTTCAGCGTATCCACCGCACGACCCGCCACCTCAAGCATTTGTCGGTTCTCCCTCTCCTCGGTCGTTCTCATGATGTCTTCCAGGCTCTCGTTGATCCCATCGATGATGTCATACTGGCTACCTTCATCGAATTTCTTGTTTCCCGCCACGATATCCCATATCTCGTTGGAGATATCCATCTTTACCGTCTGGT
>CAYZJV010000109.1:0-3905 GCA_964478945.1 uncultured Spirochaetaceae bacterium
TCCAAGTGGGGTATCGCCAGTCGCAAGGATGTCGCCGATATGGTGGATCTCGACCATATCGATGCGGTGATCATCTCCACTCCCCATCCCCAGCATCATGATCATGCCTTGACGGCATTTGCCGCGGGTTGTCACGTGCTGGTTGAGAAGCCCATGGCTTTGACCGAAGCGGAATGTACCGATATGATACTCGCCGCTGAAAAGGCGGGAAGGATTCTCTCGGTGGTGAGCCAAAGGAGATGGTATCCTTCGGCGATGCGAATCCGTGAAGCGATCGATAGCGGCAAATTGGGAATTCCTTCCGTTGCGTTCGCCACCATACTTGGATGGAGGGATGAACAGTATTACCGCAGCGATCCATGGCGTGGTACGTGGGAGAGCGAAGGTGGTGGGGTGTGTATCAATCAGGCTCCACACCAATTCGATCTGCTCCATTGGTATATGGGTCCTGTTTCCCGGATCTACAGTGAATGGGGCAATGTGAACCACCCGTATATCGAGGTGGAGGATACGGCTGTCGCCACCATTCGGTTTGCGAACGGGGGAATGGGTTCCATCCTGGTGAGCAATTCCCAGAAACCGGGTATTTACGCCAAGGTGCATGTACATGGCTCAAGCGGGGCTTCGGCCGGGGTACAGACCGACGGGGGTGCGATGTTCATCGCAGGACGCAGCACGGTCGCCGAACCTCCTGTGAACGATCTTTGGACGATTGAGGGTGAACAGGCGTTGTTGCAGGCCTTTCGTCAACAAGATGAGGCGTTCTTCAAGACGATCGATGCAACCACGTGGTTCTTCAGTCGTCAGATCGATGACATGGCACGGGCGATCATCGATGGGAAGAGACCATTGGTCAGTGGAGAGGATGGTAGGGAGACTGTCCGCATCATCGAAGGGATATATCGGAGTGGAAGAGAGCATATGCCGATCTCCTATTCTTGACTTGGTCCTTGGCAACAGATACAGTCTTGGTATCATGATGCGAAAGAGGAATATCGTTGGAATCTTTGCTTCATCGACGGTCGTATTGCTCTATCTACTGTCGATCATCGGCTGTTCCTTTGGTGAACGCATCGTCATCGATGGTGAGACTGCCGCGATGCTGGAAGACCAGGTGAATGGGCAGATCTTCGATGCCGAACTTTCTGATCATGGCAATACCGCTTCCAATATACGCAATGGTGGGTACCTGCTCCATTCCGATGATGTGCTGTGGTTCATCAACGAGATGGATTTCGCTGCTGATGTGAAGATCGGGTATTTGCAGAGGCTTCCCGTCACACTGGTAGGCAATCCCATTGTTCAGAACGATATCGTCGCCGAATTGTCGGGAACATTGGTGGGCATGCATGGAAGATTCATCCTCTTTTTAGCTTCCGGCTCCAATCTACTCTTCTCTTTCGATACTTCCGAATTTGTGGAAAGTGAGGTGTTCAACGAAGCGGTCGATGCGGGCTTCCTTGTCGATGACACGCTGTATCTCTCTACCGAAGCCAGCGGGGACCTCTGGAGCTTGGCCCTCGATACCGATGTCGCCAATAGATTGGTCATCACCCCTTCCCTACTGGCGGAAGATGCGGGAAAGCTTGTGGGAGTATCGCATGGTGTGGCCTTTTTGGCTGATGATGACGGGACGACCATTACGGAATTCGATGTGGAGAGCGGAGCTCCCATGGGTGCTTTGACTGGAGCAAACTACCACGATGTACAGATCAGTGGTTCATGGGTGTTTTTCCTTGATGGGAATAGCCTCATGCGGCAATCGCTTGTCGAAGATGGACCTGTGGTGCAAGCTTCTGTGAAGGAGATTGTGGAATATGCGATTCTGGATGATCATCTGGTGTTCACCTCCGAATCAGGGGGGTTGTTCATCAGTGAGTTGGATGGGTCGGGGATCACAAGGCTTTCCTTCGATATTGCCGAAGGAATACAACTCTGGAACAATCAGATCTATTATAGGAATGGATATGATGATGATCGCATCTATGTGATCGATCTGGTGGAGAAAACCCGTTCTGCTTTGATTGGGCCTACAATGACAGATGGGGGAATTCATTTTACCGAGCTATCCGAAGCAGAGTCTTCGATCTACGAAGCGGGTTTCGGCGATACGATCCGTTTGCTTGCCCAACAAATTCCTACTGGTGGAAGGCTTCCGGGTAATTTGGAGAAGGGGTCGTTCCTTTTCGCTGAACTGAAGGAATCTGATCCCGCTATTATTTTCCATACACTTTCCGATGTTCCATTGGTTCCGGATGAAGTACGGTATCTTGTGCTGATTTCCTACCAGCCTACTGTCCTGGGTCGGTACACCGATGGAGATTTGGCGTACCGAACCGATACAATTCTCACTCTGTTCGATCTCGATTCCTCTTTGAAGCCCCTCTATTCAACCATGGTGGCCGGCCAACCTCCGATTGAGATTAAGATCGGGGCAGGTGATCGCCACGGATTACCCCTTTCTTGGCACGCGAAGGCGCTTGGTTTGATTGAAGCAGTCAATGGCAACTAATCCGATAGGGTCTTCTCATGCAAGGTGAATTGGTTTCTTTCACTCGAGATGAGTCCATCCTCAACCATTTTGGAAATTTCCCTGGATAGTGCGCTACGATTCACACAGAGGTAATCGGCTAGTTCATCCCTGTTGAAAGGTATGGTGAAGGTGGTGGTACCTTTGTCATGGCTTTGCCATGCAAGGAAGGTCAAGAGCTTGTCACGCATCGTTCTCTGGCTGAGTATGGAGAGTTTGCGGTTCATCATGAGGTTCCGTTCGGCAATCACATTCATCATGTTCTCTATTACTCGGCTATGGAAGGAACATGCCCTTGTGCATGGTGAAACGAGTTTGTGGAATTTGAGCAGGAGTATTTCGCTTTCCGTGTCCGACATCACCGATACCGGACTTGAGAGGGCGAGTTTGCTCGCTGCGACTTGTCCGAATATTTCCCCAGGACCGAATTTGGCGGTGATGGAACGGTTTCCCAAGGCATCTTCCGTGATAATCTGCACTTGCCCTTTCAACACGATTCCCAAGTCCTCGGTGGTATCGGTTTCATGTATGATGAACTGTTTTGCTTCGTAGTGTTTCGTTCTAGCTTGCAGGCAGTTGAGCATATGTGGCAATTCATCGATGGTCAAGGAAGAAAAGAGTGGTGTCTGCATGAGCATATGCTGGTAGGTTTCCATGGAGTCCTCGTTCATGTCATGGTATTCTTTGTTGCATTGGCAACATCCAACGCAATAGTAGTGTGTATTGGAATTTTTGGCAAGACTTTCGGGAAACTTTGTCGCACTATATGGATAGGAGGTGGTTTCTTGCGGGATATCCGTTTCATTGCACTACATCGTGGTGGTTCCTTGACAGTGGAGGATCATCGTAAGCTGATGGGCTGGGCCATCGGTTGTGTCGAACATGTACTTCCCTTCACGAACCATCCAATCGATGAAATACTATCCAACGGTTTGAAAGTCGCCGAATCCTGGCAACAGGGAATCGCCACCACAGGTGATGCCATGAAGGCTTCCAGAGCGGTCCATCGTCTAGCCAAGGAGATGGAAGACCCTGTCTTGAAGTATATCGCAAGAGCCATCGGTCATGCAGTGGCAACTGCCCATATGGCAGATCATTGCTTGGGACCGGCATGGTATGCGAAGAAGGCAGTGGATGCCTCCGGTGGATCAACACTACAGGAACATGAATGGCAAACAAGACAATTGGCTACCCTACCCTCCCATCTGGCACAGCTGATTCTCGAATCTCCGAAATTCAGACCTGCTTGAACGGGTATTTCTTCCAGATGTATGGACAAAACATCGGTTTTCCCGTAGTATCTCACTTACAGAATATTGATCGGGCGCGTAACTCAGCGGGAGAGTGCTACCTTCACACGGTAGAAGTCGTTGGT
>CAYZJV010000110.1:0-3836 GCA_964478945.1 uncultured Spirochaetaceae bacterium
CTCATTTTCTGCAGATTCATATCCATGGCTTCGAAATCGCCATTGTTCAGGGTATATCCAACTGTAGGCGCATCCACCGACACACCGAATGATAATTTCCCGAGATGCATATCCATATGCATCCGGTATCCCATGATCGAGTCACCAAGAATCTCACCGAAATCTTCTGCTTGGGTGTACCACCAGGAGTCGGGATCGTCCTCTTTGATATAATGGCGGTAGCTGATCGCCTCCCCTTGATCATACCGTATCGCGTAGAATGGACCGATACCAATACCAAGATCGAAAATTCCAAACAAAGGTGCGTGGACTCCAAGGGTCATGATGCCGTCATACCAGCTGTTCATGATGCCATTGCTGTTGCCAAAAACACCATTCATGGTCATTTCCATGAAGAATATCTTGAGTCTCACATCGGTTCCGAACCTATAGAACGAAGGATCGAATATGGTCTCTTCGGGTAGTCCGTCATACACAGACTCGAGATGTCGTGAGTAGTTGCCGATTCCAAATGAGATCGGATTCGCAGTTGTTGTTCCTATACATACGCTGAGAAGCAGCAGTATACACAAGAGTTTTTTCATGAATGACCTCCCGACAAACAGTATTTCAGGACTATGGCCGAAAAGGTGTTGTTCTAATTTCGTGGGAACAGTAATCCGGACACTCCAATAGTAGGCTAAGCCTGCAGCCGCGAGGTGTCAATTGCTAACGCAACAGGTCATCAAAAGTATACCAAGTAAGACAATAAGGTTACACTACTTACCGAAGCCAAGTCTTCTCAACCCTATTCCAAAAATACACCACAAGCCTCCGGACCACACTATCCGAAGGCTTGAGACCATCATCCCAAATGCTCCTCCCGCTCTATGAATGGTATCAAACGATCCAGCGCTTGTTGATTGTCGTCACCTGCGCATCGATTGGCCTTTATGGTACCGCACTGTGTGCATCGATGAAGGATCATGAGCTCACCATCGGTCTTCTGCCAGAGTGCGATCGGTTCCATCGGACCTCTGCACAAGCATGCGCGATCACCTGGCTTGATATCGACATGACGACTCCATAGACAATGGGGACAATGGTTGCGATGCCTGGTACCCCATGCTGCGATTGCAACCGGGGTACCACAATGAATACAAGTGAAGCTCTCCACATACTCAAGATGTATCATTTTGAATCCATCCTTCTCATCTGGTACTTAATGGTACCAATCTCCCGTTTCTTCTTCTTGCTTTGCTGCAACACCTCTTCCCAAGAATACGCTTCCTGGGTCAGACGAAGGAAGTTGAAGTAACGGTCCTGTTCCACAAACCCATCCCGAACCGCTTTCTGGACAGCACATCCAGGTTCCCCGCGATGGGTACAATCGGTGAACTTGCAGGTGGAAGCCAATTGTGCGATATCGGAAAAGGAGTCGTGAACCGAATCGCCGCTACTGTGCATCCCGACTGTCCTGACACCAGGGGTATCGAGGAGCAATGCTCCATTGGATAGCAGATGGATCTGACGGACAGAGGTGGTATGACGCCCTCGACCATCCTTTTCCCTTACAGGAGCCGTCTTGACCATTTCTTGATTGCATAAGCGATTCACCAATGTGGATTTTCCCGCTCCGCTGGTACCGACGAGCATGAGCGTCTCACCCGGCTTCAAGGAGTCCCGCAAGGCATTGATACCAATACCCGAAATACTGTCGATGATATGCAGTGGATAGTCGGGGAAGCGGGATACCATTCGCCTGCGATACGCATCGCTATCTTCCAGCAGATCGGCTTTTGTGAGCACCAATACCACAGGAATCCCATCGGTATGCAATTGTGTGAGAAAACGTTCGATACGACGTACGTTGAAGTCATGCTTCGCATCCTGTACGATCGCAGCCTTGTCGATATTGGCAGCCACCACCTTGGTGGAATTACCCATCGTGTACTGATCGTGGGCAAAGGATCTGTGGTACTCCGACTGTCGCGGCAGGATCGCTTCGATGCGACCCCTACTCTCCCCATGCAGTGAGAGGGCACACCAGTCACCGATCACCGGTGACGGTTGTACTCCCAGATCCTGAAGATTAAGGAAAGTGCCTGAGCATTGCGCCAGCAGTTCTCCAACGGGAGCGATCGCACGAAAGAGCCCTCTCCCTTCCCTGATGATCCTTGCAGGAAGATATCCCATCTGAAGAAAAGGAGCGAAGTGTGTGTCATGGATGGAATTCCATCCATATGGCGTGAGTGTTTCGTTGATAATTGTAGTGTTCATATGCACCATCCGGTTGTAGGTATACGGCAACATACCGTTGCCTTGCTGTAGGAATACCTGTTGCAGGTGGTGTGGTGTGAGGTGCTATCTCATGTAGAGAACTGGCTACTTCGTCATCACTACCCGATACAGGTAATGACGACCGAATCCAGATACTGTATGAACATCCAATCTCCTATCGAGAGGTATACTCCCACCGGTTGTGGTGAGTCAAGTAGACTAAGGTGGAGAACTCTAGAAAATGCATTCTCGAGACCTTCTTTCTCTCACAACCGACAGTAGAGACCCTATTGCCTGCTCAGTTCCTGATCACATGATACTGCCTTGGTGAGCCCTATTGTGGTGCCCTATGGATTTTTATGATCCTCCGGTCACCACAAGTCGTCTCCTTTCTGTAGAAAGTGATGAAGAAAAACATATCACCATCGATTCACAGTCATACTCTTCTGAACATCCTCTGGCGGTTTTATATAGTATTTAAGATCAAGTGCATCCGACATATGTGTAAAAAGCGAAATCCACCGAACCCGAACAACTTGAAATGCCGATGAACGAGGAGCCTGATCACCGAATCACGAAGGTAGATACTCCTCATAGGGCTGGAAATGCAGGTGAACGAGGTTAATGTGCACTTTTCTCCAGGGTGACGGCTCCTTCGATCTGATGGGTTTCTTGGGTAAGATCATGGGCGATGTCCATCGCCGCAAAGCTCTCACTGGAAGGAAGCAACAAACGATACTCCTTCATATCACCCATCTCCAGCAGAGCCTTCTCGATATCGACCTCCAGCAGATGTCCGCCCTTGGAGGTATCGGACGAAAGGAAATGGAAATGCCAACCGGGCAAGTTGATCCCATTCACATAGTCTGGACAGCGGAAGGCAACGATGGTCCCTTCAATATCCTCATACACATATTCTTTTTGGGTGGCAGCAATCTCCGAAAGCCGCACATACGGCTTCTGTTGGGCAGGAACACTTCTCACCCTCGCATGATTGAAGGACCCTGGGAGTTTCACGACATAGAAACGATTAAAATCTTTGGTCGTCTGTGCAATGACCTGGTCCAATGTCGACTTAAGGATTTCAATTCCCTTCACCGAGTCAAGGGATTGGGTTGCGACATCAGTCGAGGAGTGGGTCACCATCGCAAAGGGAATCTGCATATCATCATCAACGATGAGGACCGTTCCGTTGGCTTTGGCTTGGTAGACGACCCCGTCCAAAAAGATCATTTCACCATCAAGAGTGTCGAAGGTACCGATTCCGATGTCCCCGAAAGACTTCAACGTATCGACCGCGACAAATCCATCATACTCGCCGAGCAACAGTGCATTGAGCACCGAGACCTGTGTGAGCTGGTCATCCTGAGTGCCTAAAGTGGCGCATCCCGAAAAGACCAATATCCATAAGAGCATTCCAAACACCACGATTGTTCGCATCCGATGAGTCATTCTGTCCATGTGTGTTCTCCCACTACTCCCAGCGTACCCGCAAAGCACAAAAGGTGCAAGAAAGATTCGGTGGAAGAACAGATTCCCCTGAGTGGAAGTAACGAAGATCGATCACCTTGAAAAAA
>CAYZJV010000111.1:0-3771 GCA_964478945.1 uncultured Spirochaetaceae bacterium
GAACCTTTGGTGTTTCTCGCTCTGATCATCCTCGACTGACTTCACCTGCCGCCTGGTCCGGGAGGGCCCCTTCCGGCTCCAGGTGCCGTATCTTGCGGTGGTATACGCGGTGGTACATGATTGAACTCATCGTGATCGAGGCTCCTTCCGATACGAGGAAGGCAAACCAGAGTGTGTCCAATCCTCCTATCAATGAGAGGATGTAGGCTGCGGGAAGCAGGAAGACCAGTTGTCTGGTGACCGAGAGCAAAAGGCTGTAGGTGCCTTTTCCCATCGCCTGGAATGATGAGCTGAAGATGATGGCCACTCCCGCGAGCGGGAAGTGGATGCTGATTGTGCGCAGTGCCTTCATGCCGATGTCCATCATGGCTTCGGAGGCATCGAAGAATCCGAGGAGCACATCGGGTAGCAGTTGGAAGATCGCAAGGCCCACCAACATGATCGTGGCGGAGATGATCGCCGCGAAGCGGATGGTTCCGGTGATACGGTGTCGATTGCGTGCGCCATAGTTGAAGGCTACGATGCTGATCATCGCTGTGGCGAGTCCGAATATGGGCATGAAGATGAAACTCTGCAGTCGGAAGTAGACTCCGAAGACCGCCACCGCGGTGGCGGAGAACGAGATGAGTATCGTATTCATCCCGATGGTCATCAATGAACCGATCGATTGCATGATGATGGAAGGCAGTCCGACCCGGTAGATTTCCCGTATGATTGCCATGTTCGGTTTGAAGGCCTTGAAGGTGAAGGTGAGTTCATGGGTCTTGCGGATCATGAAGAAGAGCGAGAGGCCCATTGCCGACCATTGTCCGATGACAGTGGCCACCGCGGCTCCGGCCATTCCCATTTTTGGGGCTCCGAGCAGACCGAAGATGAGTATGGGATCGAGGATGATGTTGATCACCGCTCCGGTTACTTGGGTGATCATGGGGTGGATGGTGTTTCCCGTCCCCTGCATGATCCGTTCGGCCACGAATTGGGTGAAGATACCCAATGACAAGGTGGTGGTGATGAGCAGATAGGTGCGTCCCATGGAGATGATCTTGGCATCATCGGTGAACAGACCGAAGAAGAAGGTGGAGAGTATGGTTCCCAATATGGCGAACACCACCCAGATGACCACCGCAAGAAAAAGTCCCTGCATTGCCACTTCCGATGCTTCCCGATTGCGCTGTTGTCCGAGTCTCCGTGAGAGGAGGGCGTTCATTCCGATGCTCGTTCCGATTCCCATGGATATCGAGAGGATTTGTATGGGAAATGCCAATGAGATGGCGGTGAGGGCCTCCTCTCCGATGCGGGCGATGAATATCGAATCGACCACGTTGTAGAGGGCCTGTACCATCATCGAGATCATGATGGGTACTGCCATGGAAAATAGGAGCGGTACGATGGGTTTTGTGCCCATCTTGTTGGGTCTCAGGGGTTTCGGATCACTGTGCTGCATGCCGAACAATTTACCACCAAGGTCGGCTTCTATACAAGAGTGCTGAACCGGTGGATATGGATGTGGCGTCCTCCATCGATGAAGGACGCCACTGGGTTGTCAAGCTGTGAACAATTTCCCTAGACGGTGAAGGGAACGATCAGATTCGGATCGAGTACACGGAAGGTGAACGATTCGGTAATGAAGAGCGTCACATCCTTGGTGTCGTGCGATTCATAGCCGATCGCGAAGTCCTGACCTATGGTCAGTTCCAGGTTCTCGTCGTTGTAGGGCAACAGATAGGCTCCGTCTATGGCGAGGCTGTGGATGACTTTGCCACCGATGAGGCGTTCGATCCTCTCCACCAATGGGATTCCCTGGATTTCCTTGTTCAGTGCGAGCCAGCCTTTGGTTCCGACCACGAGCGATACCGGGCCTTGTGCGTGGCTTGCACGTAGGGTGACCAGTGCGATCGAGATCGATTCCATGATGGCCGATCCGTCTTTTCCGAATGCCACGGGTTTGTGCGCCGAGGCTTCGGCGAGTCCGACGATTCCTCCGGACTTGAATCCGTGGTAGATCGCCTTCTCCTCAAAGTCCGCGATTTTCTCAGCGGCAGCATCGAGTGAGTCGAGGTCGATGTCCTTGGCTCCTCGGTTGAGGTTGTCCATTTCCCATCTGTTCAATGTGAAGCGGACTCTCGCTTCGGAAAGTGGTGCGACACGGAATACGCCGGCCTTCACATCACCAGCTTCTTCCACGAGGTCGAGTCTTCCTTCGGGTACCGCGGTGTAATCCCAGCCTTTGGGTCCTTCCACGCGTACGACTTTGCGTGCACTGAGTCTGGAGCGTAGGATTTCGGCCGCGCGGCTTTCGATTTCTTGCCAAACTGTGCTTGTCAGTGGTGCGAGTTCTCTTTTCAAGATATCCATCGGGTGCTCCTTATTTCGACTTCATGTCGCCGATTGCGAGGGAATCGTCTTTGGTGGATGCATCTCCACCACCCTCTTCGACTTCGAGCAACGAGCCTGAGGTGAACAGGTAGCCCTTCAACTCGTCGTCCCATTTGTCCATGTTCCTGCGCAGCCATTCGATGGTCATCACCGCATGTTCGATTTCTTCGTCCCTGTTGTGGGCCATGACCTCTTTCAGGGAGGTGTCGTTCGATGTGGCAACCCTCTGGTTGTACCAATCGATGGCTTCGAGCTCCTCGCGGAGACTGGTGATGGCGCGTGAGATGTCGCGCGTCTTTTCGTCCAATGCATCATACGGTTCTGAATATGCCATGGTTCCTCCTGAAATGTATGGGTAGCGTTGTCCACTACTTGCTTCGATTATACTAAAAGAAGTGTTCGCAGGCAAATGTTAGTTGCGGGAAACAGTGATGGCCGCCATTTCTGGCGGCCACCTGGGGTGGATGTACCCGTTATCTTATTTCTTGAATTTCACGTCGATCTTCTTCGGTTGCTGCTCGGGAGACTTCGGCATGGTGATGGTCAATACGCCATGCTTGAACTCCGCTTCGATGTTGCTTTCATCGATTCCTTCGGGAAGGGTGAAGCTGCGTTCGAAGCCACTGCAAGAGCGCTCGCGGATGAGGTAGTTGGGCTCAGTCTTGTCGCTCTTCTTCTCGGTCTCGGCTTCGCAGAGCGAGGAGATCTTCAATACGTGCTTGTCGATGTGGACATCGACGTCCTTCTCGCTGTAACCGGGGAGTTCGGCTTCCAATACGTAGGAGTTCTTGTCTTCCCAGATGTCCACCGAGGGTACTTTGGCTGCGGGAAGTCCCCAGTTGTTCCAAAGGCTGTTGAACAGGCTGTCGAAGTCGCGAGCCACGCTCAATGTGTTCGGGTTTCTGTTAACGATGTATTTCATAATTACACCTCCGTAATTTTTGATTCTTGTTCTCTCGCGTCCTTTACCGGACACTCATATACATGCAACAAGCGTGCCAAGTTTTCGCACACCATCGCACAGAAAAATTATAAATTTTATATTTTATTTAATAGTATGTAGTTAGCATTTCTCTCTTGAAGGATGCTAGTAGGACTCACTGAGTATCGCACATGGAGAAACCCTGTAAAAACAGTATTAAATCGCATATTTTCATTAAAATGTGTGTCATTTTGTCTCACATGAACGCAAACTCCTGAATTTTTGTTGAAACCTGTCCCACCCTATCTTTTCAGCTTCAACTTCAATTGAGGTTGTGTTACCTTTTGTCCCACTTTATTTCCCACCTCTTTTTTCTCCAAGGATGTTGACTCTTTTCCCCCTTATCGCTATAGTGTGTTCTTGTCGACGCAGGGTAGAGCAGTTGGCAGCTCGTCGGGCTCATAACCCGGAGG
>CAYZJV010000112.1:0-3675 GCA_964478945.1 uncultured Spirochaetaceae bacterium
TGGTTATTAGGGACTATCACACTAAGGTTCGGGCTTTGCCCGAACCCGTCTTGCTCTCTTTTCGAGACAAAAAAATAGTGCAACATTTTGGCTTCAGGGCCAGGGATTTTTAAGCGTTTTTTGAAGGAACTCAGAAATTAGCTGTGCGGGGGCAAAGCATCGCCATACGGCTGGAAATAACTTTTTTGAGCCTGTTAAGGTTGAGCTCGAAAAAGTTATTCTAGGCGTAAATGGCGAAATGATGGGTGCTCTGCAGTCGACAACTAGTGTCGCAAGACGGCTGTAAGTGGCTGCTTTTCAACCATATGCTACATATGTAAATACTTCGATACGTCGCGCAACTTTGTTTTTTTTCTTACTTTTTTCTTTTCCTCGACAAAGGGAAGGGGGTTTTTCTTCAGGGAGAATCCTCCTCTCCCTGAAGTCATTTTTTGCATCCTAAAAAGCACCTAAAAACCGTCTTTTTACCAAGAGTAGTTTTTAGTTACTTTTTAGTACTTTATCGGCATACCCGTAAATTAGTGTTTGCGGGGGTTACCCGAGGGCTATTGCAACAAATTTTACATCTATTGCAACAAATTTTACATCTATTGCAACAAATTTTACCTAAAATCGACTGAATACAAACAAATAAATTGCGCCAGTAGTTTTTTTATGTTGCAATTAATGCGTAAATTTGCTGGATAACTCTAAAAACAATGCTATGAAGCCTGCAACATTAGCCCAAAGCAACGCATTAACAAACGCAAGGTACAGTTTTTCCCTGTACCAAAAACGCTTTTTGTACTACATCATCAAGGAGGTTCGGCGGCTCTATATTGAGACGGATGAGGGCAACAAAACCCTGTTTGATAACCTGTACTTAACCCTCAGACCCGAACAACTCAAGGAGTGCGGAAATCCCTCGCTCGTGTTCAAGGAGGCTGCCCAACTAAGGGAAAAGACTATCTACATCGAGCGGGAGAGTGAAGAGGTGGCTGTCGGGTGGATAAACTACGTGAAGCGGGACAAGAAGAGCGGTACGTATGAAATTGAGGTGTCAAAACAGATAATGCCCGAGCTGGTGGAGCTGGCCAACAGGTTTCATACGTTTGAATTGACCGTTGCCCTATCGTTGAAATCTGTTTACTCGCAAAGGCTGTACGAGATGTGCAGCCAGTTCAAGAATTACCAAAATGGCTACTTCTTCCGAGAAATAGACACGCTGCACAGCCTTTTTGAATTGCCAGAGAGTTACAAAAACTTCTGGGTTTTGAAAGCGAGGGTACTGGAGCCCGCACAAAAAGAGATTAAAGAGCTCTACGATGCGGGGGAGTGTGATTTGTATTTCGACTTCAAAGAGAAGGACAAGAAGGGCAAAAAGGTGCTTTCGATAGCCTTTAGCGTAACCACACGGGAACGGGAAGCGATGAAAAGTTACAGCCCCGATGATGCGGTGTTCTTCGTGCGAACGCACATCGCTCCGAAATTCAAGCGGGATAAGGAGTACATAGAGCGCATTGTTTCAGCCATACAGTTAAACCCCGACATAGCCTATCCACTGGTAGAGAAGATAACCGAGAAAACAAGCAAGTATCCGCATAAGGAGCACCCCGCCATCATACGTTACGTGCTAAATGAGGATTTTGGGATTAAATGAGTCCTAAGCATCTTCTTTTTGCTTTTTTTTCTTATTGCGCTTGCCAATGTTGATGTTTTGGAACAAATGAAGATGGGGCCACAACCTAATTAACGAAAACTAGAAATAATTTTGGATTTGCAATAATAATGTTATAACTTTGTAATAACATTATACGATATAAATTTAGATAAAACGGTAGTAGCCACTACTATAAAATTAGAGAGAATGAATACCAAAATTATACGGGTAGGAAATTCGAACGGAGTTGTTCTGCCGTCGGTTTTTCTCAAGATGCTGGGCATTGAAGCAGGAACAGAAATAAGAATAGAATATCGAGAGAAAAGAAAAGAAATTGTCCTCAAACCCAAGGTGCGTGATGGTTGGGAAGAGGCTTTTAGGATGTATGCGCTAGAGGGTGCGGATGATTTGCTAATGCCAGATGTTTTTGAGGATGAAGAACTATGGGAATACTAAATTTAAAATAAATATGAAACAAAAAGATGTATGCTATGTAAACTTAGACCCCACCGTTGGTCGTGAAATAAATAAAACTAGACCGTGCGTGGTTGTATCGCCAGATGAGATGAATAACCATTTAGGAACTGTAATTATAGTGCCAATAACCTCAAAGGAACGACGTATCCCCACGAGAATTTATGTGAATAGAAAAGGAACTGGTCTTACCCAAGATAATAACTGGGCGCTGCTAGATCAAATAAAAACAGTAGACAAGGCAAGGCTCGCCCCAAAAATAGGTGTAGTATCCCAATCTACCTGGGAGGAGATATCAGCCAAACTCAGAGAAATGTTTGAATGATTATAAGCCACCTGGTCTATTAAAAAAATCTAACCAGGATAAGAGTTAAAACCTCCATAATTACTCTTATTTCCTTGAGAATGGCCAAGATTTTTTCTAGTTTACTTGCTTTACGCTTTTTAATTTTCATAAATTTGAATCGTTTAAGCGGGGTTTCCCCCAGTGAATAAATACTTCGTTTTTTGCAAATAGTCAGCCCGCCAGCTGGCTATTTGCGCTTTTATCACAAAAATACTGCGCCACTCGGGTAAAAATGAAATATCTTCGATATAAGTTATCAACATTTTTATCCTATAACGTTCTGGTTGTAAAATATTTGTATAATATACACCACCACAGTATAAACACAGTACAAACACAAACCTACAACCCTTGCCAAACCTAACAAAGGACAAATATTTGCATAAAGGTAAAACCCTTGTTAATAACTCACAAGCAAATCTTTAGGTATTATTACCCCGCTATAACCAAAAAATCATTTTATAGCATTAACAGGAACAACATCCAAAGAACTATTTGCCCCATCAGGTTCAGTAGAACTGATGGACAATTTATAAACTTTATATTTTACAGGGATTGCGGAGGGTAAAAAGATATTAAAAAGTTATAATCGAAGCACTTATACGTTTCACTGCGTTTTTACGCACAAAATAGGACAAATAGATACACTTGCTCACCCAAAAAAACGGACAGCAGGGAGGAACTTTGTGTCTATTTTGATGGTTTGCTCTTTTTTGAAACCAACCGTCTGCTATAATTCGGTCGTATTGGTCGAAATGCTCCTTTTTTGGCCTCAAACTTCTTTTTTGACCTCTCCCCCCCCGCTGGCCTCCGTGCGCCGAAAATTTGTGCCTTAAATCGCTTTCTGGGTGATTTGCTTTAGCGCATAGACAAGAGTCTTTAATGTATTAAAATCATTTTTGCTGATTCCAGGCATCAAACCCAAAAACAAACGGAGTGCAGTTTTACAGTTTTTATATATATAAAAACACATCTTGCCCAAAAATCTTTATAATATTTTAATGGGAAAAATGCAGCTCTTTTATGCTGCATTTTTTTTCGGACAGGACCTAATCGCAAGCGAAAACTAAAGCAAAAATGTTGCGTTTATGCTGCATTTTTAAAATCCTAGGCGTTCATTTACAGGCTGTTAGAGTGATTATGCTGCATATTGTCGGATTTTGTGCAACAGCAACATTTTATAACCATTTGGTTATTAGGGACTATCACACTAAGG
>CAYZJV010000113.1:0-3675 GCA_964478945.1 uncultured Spirochaetaceae bacterium
AAGAGCCAAACCTCAAATGAAGGATTTGGCTCTCTAAAAGCTCCCCCGGACGGACTTGAACCGCCGACAGGGTGGTTAACAGCCACCTGCTCTACCGACTGAGCTACAGGGGAAAGACTCTCAAAAAACGTGCGAACAATGGGTAATCTATCGGATTCCAACGTTCATGTCAATACTATAGTTTTTCTTTCTTCCTGTTGGCTTCGTAGACTTTCCATGTGGTTTCAATGATGGAATCGACATCGCTCAAGGCAGCTGTCCAACCAAGGATTTCCTTTGCTTTCGCCGAAGACGCCACCAGCTTGGCGGGATCTCCCGGGCGTCTGCCTACCATTTCCTCGGTGATTGGTCTGCCGGTGATCTTGCGCGCCGAATCGATGATCTGTCGTACGCTCAGTCCCGATTCGCTTCCCAAATTCACCACCAACGAGCCCTTGTTCGCCATAAGATGGTCTGCTGCCATCACATGGCCTCTGGCAAGATCGGTCACATGGACATAATCGCGAACTCCGGTTCCATCTTCCGTCGGATAATCATTACCGAAGATTTGGATCTTCTGTCGCATGCCGCTGGCCACTTCCATTACCACCGGGATCAGATTGGCGGGATTGCGTTCCAGTCCCAGCATCTTGCCATCGGGATCGTACCCGGCTGCGTTGAAGTATCTGAGTGAGACATACTGGAGACCCTTGAGACGGGCAAACCATGCCAAGTTTTCCTCAATGGCCAATTTGGTGTATCCGTAGTAGTTCTCCGGTTCGGTCGGGTGCCGTTCATCGATGGGAAGATAGGTGGGTTCCCCATACACGGCCGCCGAAGAAGAGAGGATGAACTTGTCGATTCCATGGGCGATGCAGGATGCGATCATATGCAATGAGCCTGAAATATTGTTTTCGGCATATTTGGCAGGATCGAGCATCGATTCACCGGCTGCCTTGAAGGCGGCGAGGTGGATAACCACATCCCATCCATCTGACATCGCGGAATCCAATACATTTCTATCGAGGATGCTTCCTTCATAGAGGATGGAGTCGGGATGGACGTTCATCCTCAATCCGCTTGAGAAATCATCGAGTATTCCGACTTGGTCGCCTCGTTCGAGGAATGCCAGGGCCACATGGGTGCCGATGTAGCCCGCACCTCCACACAATAGTACTTTCATAGCCTTTTCCCTTCGGAGCTTTACATGTAGCTCTTGATGATGGATGAGATTTCATCGACTTTCGTCTTCAACAGCCCGTCCGTTCTTGCTTCGGCCACCAGTCTCAGATAGGGTTCGGTGTTGCTCTTGCGCACATTGAACCACCAGTCGGTGAACTCGATGCGATACCCATCGAAATCGAGTACGAGCAGTGGTTTTTCATCAACGGCATACCGCTGGTACAGGGCGGCCATCGCCTCATCCTTCTTGTCGAGCTTGAAATTGATTTCGCCACTGTTGGAGTAGGTGATGATCGAATCGATGAGGGAGGAGAAGGTCTTTCCCTGGGCATGGATCTTGGCGACCACCTGGAGGACGATCAATGCGGCGAGCATGCCCGAATCGCAATTGTTGAAATCCCTGAAATAATAGTGTCCGGCCAATTCACCACCGAAGAGGCCATCGATTTCCCTGAGCTTCACCTTCGCATAGGCATGACCCACTTTCCAAGTGGTCACACGGGCACCGAGCTTTTCCAGGTATTCGGTGGTGGAACGACTGGTCCTGATGTCCTGCAGTACATTGCCCTTTTCTTTTGTGAGGTAATATTCACCGATTACCGCAGTGATGTAGTCGGGTTGGATGAAACGTCCCTTCTCATCGATGAACATGACACGGTCGGCATCTCCATCGAAGATAATTCCCAAATCACTCTTGTTGTTCAGCACCGCAGCCTTGATATCGCGGCAATTCTCCTCTTCGAGGGGATTGGGTTCATGTGCGGGGAATGTACCGTCAAAATGGTCGTAGAGGTAATGGTGGTGGGTACCAAGGAGATCCTTGGTGAGCAGATTCGCCATCCCATGGGAAAGGTCGATGCTGATGTCGAGACCGGAAAGATCGGGAACATAGGCCTTCAGGAAAGCCAAGTAATCATCCTTCACCGGCTTGTCGATGATGATGCCGCGCTTGTCAGACTTGATGACCTCTTTGTCGGCGACCATCTTCTCCAGTTCCCTCAGGCCCGAATTTTCTCCCACGGGAAGAGCTCCCTTGCGTGAAATCTTCAGCCCATTGTAGATCGCGGGATTGTGGCTCGCGGTGATCTGCACCGAGGCTCCAGCCTCGAGATGGACTGTAGCGAAGTAGACCATGGGAGTGGTCGCATGACCGATGTTCCATACATCGGCTCCACTGTCGTTGATTCCACGGCATAGGTATTCGAAGATCTCGTCACTGGTGGAACGTACATCGCGTCCCACGATCACATGGTCGGCTTCGAGAAGTGTGGGCAGGAAATACCCGATCTTGTACACGAGGTGTTTGTCGAAATCCTTGTTGTAGATTCCCCGGATATCATACGCCTTGAACGCGCCCATTGGCTTCCTCCTTGACTGCAGCAATGAATTGTTTGTGGTTGATCAGTTCGAAAAAGTAGGTGGGTCCATCCTTGATTTCCACCATGGTGACCAAAGGACTGAATATCTTTTGTATTCCGCCTGCGGGAGCGATCGAGTCCTTGCTTCTCACTCCTTGTGCACAGGCTTGCGCCTGTGATTTGGAAACCACTGAAATCCTTTGTATGGCATCGGATGTGAACGAACCTTCCATCTTTACATAGGGTGGAGTATTCTTCTTCGGTTTGATGGCGAATCCGAACAAGGATGGTTTTCTTTCGAAATCCTCGAAATGGAACACGCCGTTGATTTCGTATATGAAGACGCCGAATTCCCTCACCTTTCCTTCGTCAGATGCGAACCACGTGCTATAGGTCCGGAATGCAACCGGTCCTCCGAAGCGATTCTCAAGATTTTCGATGAATTGTTTCGCATCGTCTTCCATTGGGTATCCCCTTCACTATATTTTTTTTACTTTATCATATATACTCCGGCGATGAAAGGCAATCGGAAGGTGATGGAAGATTACGTAGCGAAGGATTTCGGAAAACTATTGAAGCGCAATGCATTGCAGATGAGACGGTTGATGCTCTCGGAAGAAACCGATGTAATGCGTGTATATGATCGAAATCTTGCGGAATTGCCCATCGCCGTCGATCTGTACGGAACCTATGCCCGCGTAACCGATTACAGCGACAACCGCATCGACGATGATGAGATGGAGATGGTGTGCGACATCGTTTCGCGCATGCTCTACGTGGAGCCGGAGAAGGTGGTCTACCACCAAAGGCTCAAGCGACAGGGCAAGGAACAGCACGGAATCCAACAGGAGCAATCCTTGGAAACCACCGTTCGGGAGAACGGTCTGGTGTTCAATGTCGATCTCACCAAACGAATCGACACTGGACTGTTCTTGGATCAGTCGGTGGCGAGAAGAGCTTTACGGGATGTGAGTAGGGGCATGGAGGTGTTGAACCTCTTCTCCTACACCGGATCGTTCAGCGTCTATGCCGCCGCTGGAGGTGCGAAGCGTGTGGTATCGGTCGATTTGTCTTCGACCTACACACAATGGTGTGAACAGAATCTGGCCGCGAACGGATTTTCAGGGGGTGCGTATCCCTGTGTTTCCCAAGATGC
>CAYZJV010000114.1:0-3588 GCA_964478945.1 uncultured Spirochaetaceae bacterium
AGCAGATTCGGTCAAATTCCGAAGCCGACAGTTACAGTCTGGATGGAAGAAGAACGTGGTTGCTGTGAGTGGTCTTTGTCGTATCGACTTGGATGCACATCACATGTTTCCGTGGATTACCCCCTGAAGACTATGCTTTGGGGGTATTTTTTTGCACGAAGACATCGACTACATGCATCATGCACTGAAATTGGCTGCTCTCGGATCGGGGCGTACCCGCCCCAATCCCCTTGTAGGAGCAGTGCTGGTGAAGGATGGCAAGGTTGTTGGGGAGGGCTACCATGAGAAGTTTGGTGGACCTCACGCCGAAATCAATGCATTGCGCTCGGCCGGTAAGGAAGCCGAGGGTGCGACCATGTATGTCACTATGGAACCTTGCGTGCACCATGGCAAGACACCACCCTGTACCGAAGCGCTTGTGGCGGCAAAAGTGGGAAGGGTGGTATGTGCGATCGAGGATCCGAACCCTTTGGTGGCTGGGAAAGGAATCGTGTATCTCGAGTCCCATGGCATTCCCACCACAGTCGGACTGTTGCGGGAAGAAGCTTCCCGGCTGAATGAAATATTCACCCACCACATCACCCTCAATCGACCGTATGTGATCCTTAAGAGTGCCATGAGCCTAGACGGCAAGATCGCCACTTCCACTGGTGAAAGTCGCTGGATATCCTCCGAAGAGTCCCGTGCACACGCCCATGCACTCCGCAATCGGGTGTCTGCGATAGTGGTCGGTGTGAACACGGTGCTTGCCGACGATCCCATGCTCACTACCCGTCTTGCACTTGGAGAAGGAGTGAATCCTTTGAGGATTGTGATGGATTCTGAAGGAAGGACTCCTTTGGATTGCAAGTTGTTCGCCACCATCGATGAAGCTCCCTTGACCATAGTCACCACCGAACGAGCCCCTCAAGGAAAGGTGGATGCATATCGCACGGCAGGTGCGACAGTGGTGGTTCTCGATACCACCGATAGGATATCGATGGTGCGTGGGATGCTTTCCCATATATCGGCACAAGGCATCGACAGCCTTCTTGTGGAAGGGGGCGGGACATTGGCCGAATCGTTCGTAAGGGCAAGAGCCGTCGACAAATATGTGGTGTATATCGCACCGATGGTAATAGGCGGTAAGGATGCTCCCACTGCAATCGAAGGTGAGGGTGTACTTGATCTGACAGACGCCTTGCGGTTCCCAAGGGTGAGCACCTCGATGTTGGGCCCCGATATTTTGATAGAAGCCTACAGCGATACGTCGGGAGAGGAGGATTGATGTTCACAGGATTGATTGAAGAGATG
Source organism: uncultured Spirochaetaceae bacterium (assembly GCA_964478945.1). Classification (GTDB taxonomy): domain Bacteria; phylum Spirochaetota; class Spirochaetia; order Sphaerochaetales; family Sphaerochaetaceae; genus CAYZJV01. Next base: position 1,294 of record CAYZJV010000114.1, read on the forward strand.
GGGAGCGTACTTTCCATGGGAAGCAATTCACTGGAGATTTCCTGTTCAACCATCCAGGATGATTTGTCGGTTGGTGACAGTGTGGCGGTGAACGGAGTATGCCTCACCGTTGTATCGTTCTCTTCCCGGTGGTTCAAGGCCGAAGTGATGCCGGTCACTCTGAAGACCACCAACCTTGGTGATTTGAAGCGGGGATCCATGGTGAATTTGGAGCGGGCGATGGAATTGGGTACCCGTATCGGTGGACACTTGGTGGCGGGACATGTGGATGGCACATCCACGATTGTATCGAAGAAGATTGAAGGAGATGCGCTCCTGGTGACAATCGCCATTCCCGCTGGATTGGATTCTCTCATCATCAACAAGGGATCCATAGCGGTCGATGGGACGAGCCTCACTGTCGCGGCTCTCGATGAAGGCGAGTTCACCGTCTCTTTGGTGGGACACACGAAGGCCCATACCACATTGGCGGACAAACCCGTCGGAGGGAGAGTGAATATCGAATGTGATCAAATGGGAAAATACGTGCAACGAATCCTTGGATTCGTTGATGTGCAAAAAGATGGGAAACGTAATTCGTTGAGTATGGAGTTCTTGGCTGAACATGGGTTCGGATGAACTGCAGGGAGGAGATCAGAATGGAATTCAACAGGATTGAAGAGGCTCTCGTAGCGATACGGGAAGGAAAGATAGTGGTGGTGGTGGATGATCAGGACCGGGAGCATGAGGGTGATCTCATCGCAGGTGCCGAGGTGGCTACCGATCAAACGATCAACTTCATGGTTACCCATGGTAGGGGTTTGGTCTGCGTTCCCTTGGATGAAACAATTATTCGAGATCTGCAACTGCCACAGATGGCTTCGATGAATGCCGATCCGATGTCGACCGCCTTCACGATATCTGTGGATCATGTGGATTCAACCACCGGAATTTCGGCAGCCGAACGTGCCTATACCATCAGTAGGCTCGCCGCAGGTGATGCGAAGGCTGGAGAGTTCCGGGTTCCGGGTCATGTGTTTCCACTCAAGGCGAAACGGGGTGGGGTCATCGAGAGACCGGGACACACCGAGGCGGGAGTCGATCTCGCCCGGTATGCAGGCCTCCGTCCAGCGGCCGTTATCTGCGAGATTCTCAAGGATGACGGGACTATGGCGAGGACAAGCGATCTGTTCAATTTCGCCGAGTCTCATGGACTACCGATCATTTCGGTTCGCCAATTGGTGGAATGGAGAACAAGGAATACCGAATTCGTGGTACGTGATTCGGTGGTGGATCTTCCTACGGACCATGGATTCTTCCGATCCCATACCTATATGCAATATCCTTCCGGAGCCCACCATGTCGCGTTGGTGATGGGAGATGTGGATCAATCGGATGATCCGGTATTGGTGAGGGTCCACTCCGAATGTCTCACCGGAGATGTGTTCCATTCACTGCGGTGCGACTGTGGAAACCAGTTGCATAGGGCACTGGAGCAAATAGCGGATGAAGGTAAAGGCGTACTGGTCTATCTGAGGCAGGAGGGGCGTGGCATAGGATTCCCCAGCAAGATGAAGGCCTACAAGCTGCAGGAGGAGGGATACGATACGGTGGAAGCCAATCTAGCCCTCGGTTTCGCTGCCGACGAACGAACCTATGATGTGGGTGCCGATATCCTGCGCGATCTGGGAGTTCGCTCGGTACGTTTGCTCACCAATAATCCCGACAAGGTGGAAGGATTGGAGGAACACGGTGTGGAAGTGGTTGAGCGGGTTCCGCTGGTGATACCTGCGAATCCCACCAACAAAAGATATTTGCGTGTGAAATCGGAGAAGATGGGACATCTGCTCGATGTCGCTTCGAACCAATGAGGAGATACGACATAATGGAAAAAATCATGACCTATTCGGGTAATCTGGTGGCTAAGGGGAAGAAGTTCGGCATAGTGGCCGCCCGTTTCAATGAGTTCATCACATCGAAATTGATCGATGGTGCGATCGATTCGCTGACACGCCATGGCGTGGATGAAAAAGAGATCGATATCGCGTGGTGCCCCGGTGCGTTCGAGATTCCCTTGGTGGCGAAACGGATGCTGATGACCGAAAAATATGACGCGATCATCTGCCTAGGCAGTGTGATCAGGGGCAGTACACCACACTTCGATTATGTGGCGAATGAGGTGGCGAAGGGAATCGGCAAGATCGCCCTTGACTTCGCAAAGCCGGTGATCTTTGGTGTACTTACCACCGAAAACATCGAACAGGCGATCGAACGTGCAGGCACGAAAGCCGGCAACAAAGGCTTCGATGCCGCCAC
>CAYZJV010000115.1:0-3530 GCA_964478945.1 uncultured Spirochaetaceae bacterium
AGAAGAAGGCTGAGGCATCTGCTCCATCGACGGATTGGGAAAAAAGCCAATTTTTCCTTCTATGCTCTATAGAACATAGTCGCAATTATGTTCTGAGCAATGATATGTTCTGCAGTGCGGCATAAGTCCATAAGGTAGCAGAATTACATCTTCAGTACTCAGAACATAGTTTTTCAACATTGGACTACAATTAAGGGCCATAGTAACCTCATAAAGGAGATTGCTATGGGAAAAAATTGTATTGCGGCATTTGGTGAATATCTTGAAACCAATGGTTACAAAGAGCACACGAGAGTATTGTATCTACGAGTATCAGCGCAGTATCTTGAATCGTTGAACCTTTTGGGCAAGGGAGAGCTCTACAAGAGCATCATCGGCATTCTGGATTCCCGGGTTGAACTGTCAATTCCTCTGAAGAACAACTTGCGAGCTGTACTAAACCAGTTCTTCCTCATGAAGACAGGCACAAAAACAAGGGATTATGAGAAGGAGCTGATTCGTAAGGATGCATACGACAATCTCCTCTCAGGTTACTTTGAGTACCTTGTTGACTTCCGTCATACAGCCAAGGCTACGGCAGCAAAGCGAGTCCATAGCGCCAACAGGTTCATAAGGACCCTGGTTAAGAATCCCTCTACACCGAATTGGCATTGCATTGACGCGAGACAAGTGAAGGATTACATCCTCTCCAGGTCTGACACCTTATCTGCACGAAGCAGAAATGTGGAAGCGACATGCCTTCGGAGCTTTTTCAAGTTTCTTGAATATCGCGGGCACAAGATAAATAAGTCAGTTATGGTGATCCCGTTGTCTGTCCCTGTGGTACAAAATACTGGGCTGCCAAAACTCCTTTCAGATGAAGAAATAAAATGCACTGAATGTTTTTATGACAAGGACACTGAACGTGATAAAAGGAACTATGCTATAGTCTTGACTTTTATCGATCTCGGTTTAAGAACCTGTGAGGTTGCTGCCATCACACTGGAAGATATCCGTTTTGTTGCTGGGGAACTGCTTGTCAGGGCTAGCAAGACCAAGTCAGAACGTATGCTACCTCTCAGTGCAAGGCTCTGCAATGCGTATGAGGACTATGTCCTGAATTACAGGCCAAGGTCTGAATCCCAAAGCCTGTTCCTTCGCATTGGAAAGGACGCTGGCATACCCATGAACACAGAAGGTCTGCGTCGCGTTATTCGCTTTGTCTTTGCCAAGACAGGGATACAAGACTACTGGAAAGGCCCCCATTCATACAGGAGGACAATAGGGTCAAAGCTCTATAACACAGGAAACGGAATTAAGGAAATAGCAGATATTCTCGGGCATGAATGCATAACTTCAACAGCAATCTATGCAAAAGTTGACATTGACAGCTTGCGTTCGATTGCTGCTGACTGGCCAATTTCGGAGGTATGCCATGCTTGACAACAACCAGATCACTGAACAGGTTGAAGATTACCTGGCATACATGCAAGGCATAGGCTACTCCTTGGAACGCACTGCCACAGCCTTGAGAAGCTTTGCCAGATTCACAAGAGAGAACAACTACGACAAATCCCTTACCTGGATGATTGTCAGATCCTATTGTGAAAGAGGTGGCGCTGATGTCCCGATGAAGACTAAAGGAAGGCGGTTTGAGTCGATTGCATCCTTTGGCCGTTATGCCTCAACATCCTTTCCAGGTAGTGAAATGCTTCCATTGCTCCCATACGGGAGATGTCACCAGAGGCCAAGGCCACACATCTATTCTGATCAAGAGATTGAAATGCTCATGGAAAAGAGCAGAGTCATTTACTCTCCTGATGGGCTAAGATGTCTGACACTTGAGACAGTCATTGGATTCATGGCAGTAACCGGCGTCCGCACATCCGAAGTTGTGAACCTTAAGCTTGCAGACGTTGATTTCATCGATAAGATCGTCCTCATAAGAATGGGAAAGAATGGAAAGGATAGATTGCTCCCATTGAAAGACAGTGTTGCGAAAAAACTCAGGCAGTACAGGACAACCATTGATGAGAAAACCTCCACAAGAAGATCTCCGGACTCTTCGTTTTTTGTTACAACGGGAGGGAAGCCGCTTACAACCAGGGGAATAGAGTATGCATTTTCGCGGATACGAGACTGTGTTGATGTCTCTGACTCCGATTATAATGTTCCCATTCTTTACCACCTACGGCATACCTTTGCTTGCAGAACAGTAAGGAATTGGATTCAAGATGGACAGGACGTAAATAAGAGGCTCTACACTCTCACGACTTATTTGGGGCATTGCCATCCAGAGGATACGTATTGGTACCTTTCTGCTACCCCTGAATTGATGAAGCTTGCATCTTCCAGATATGAGGAGTTGTTTGGAGGGTACGAGAATGACTGAACCAAGGATTCCGAAAAGCAAAAGCCTGCAGGCTTTGGTGCAAGGGTACTTTGTTTCGTATCTTATGCAGCAGAGGCGGGTTTCCCAGAAGACGATAGACTCCTACCGGGATGCTTTCAAGCTGTATTTCCTTTTCCTCAAGGATGCCTATGGTATAAATCCGGAAAATGTCTCAATCGAATACTTTGGAAGGGACTACATCCTTGCTTTCTCGAAGTATCTTTCAGAGGAAAGGGGATGTAAAGCAAAATCCATCAACCAGAGACTTACTGCTCTCAGGTCGTTCTTACGTAAGTATGTTGCATTTGAGGCACCAGAACACATGGGAATAATTGCCCTTGCTATCACAGTTCCCTTGATGAAGGTTGACAGGAAGGCTTTATGTTTCATAACCAAGGAAGAATACAGGGCACTTCTCTCTGCCTGTGATGCAAATAGGGCACTTGCAGAAAGAGATCGACTGATGCTTTCCCTATTCTACAACACAGGATGCAGGGTTTCCGAGCTTACTGGGCTCATGGTTGGAGATTTTCGAAACATCCATGAGACGGGGAATGCCTCAGTCTTGTTCCGTGGTAAAGGAAGAAAGGAAAGAGTCACTCCGTTATGGGGCAGTACCGCTAAAAATATCAATGCCTTTATAAACAGGAATAATCTGACTGATGCAGATGCGCTGTTTAACACCGGTGGTGGAGGCTGTCTAACGAGATCTGGTGTAGGCCAACGCATTTCTACACTTGCAAAAAGTGCTTCAGAGCGTTGCCCATCATTATTGGGGAAGAATGTCACACCGCACACTTTCCGACACTCAGTGGCAATGAATATGCTCCAGGCAGGAGTGGACATCTCCTCTGTTGCAATCTATCTGGGACATGAAAGCATTGAGACGACCCATAAATATGTTGTCTCAAATGTGGAAATGAAACGTAAGGCTTTTGCCAAAGTACATGAAGTTGATAGCATGGGGAAACGTTACAAGGCATCAAAAGGGATTCTTGAATTTCTTGGATCCATCTAAAACTATGTTCTGAGTACTGAAGATGTAATTCTGCTACCTTATGGACTTATGCCGCACTGCAGAACATATCATTGCTCAGAACATAATTGCGACCTGTCGCAAATGCTTTGGCCACCAATTCACACGAATTGTTCGAAGGGG
>CAYZJV010000116.1:0-3486 GCA_964478945.1 uncultured Spirochaetaceae bacterium
AGGTCCCGGTGCAGCTGCAGGATGACGGAGCCCTTGAGCGGGATATGTTCATGGCTCTCGTGGATCGTGTTCAGCACATCGCGGTAGCCGACTATCTCCTGCTCGTCACGGGTCCGCGGCGTGGTCCGATCTTCCACCAGCTGCTTCATCCGGGCATTAGAGGTCCCGATGCCCTCGATCCTGTTCGAGCTGTCGGTGCTCTGGATCTTCGCCACTTCAACCAAGCGCTTCAGCTCGACCGGCTTCTGCCTGAGGTACAGTTCCTGCCTTCCTTTGTGCTCACGTATCTGTGCGACAAACGAGAGTACTTCGGCGTCCCAGGAACTTTCCCTCAATTTGCTGTAATCGAATTCGTGCATCTTTCTCCCACCTGCTCTGCTTTTCTCCCATAGAATACTCCTTTTTGGGAGTAAGTCAATCCCTGTGGGAGAAAGGCGAAGGTACCAGGTACCGATTCCTCGTCTCGTTTCCTACACAAATGGGCCAAAGTCAGTTGGTTTTGCGGGTTTTCAGAAAGTCGTTTACCAGAAAGGAATTCCTCCCATATATCCCTTACATAGATGCAGTAGGATTGCCATCACATTCGGATATGCTTCAAACCCTAAACATGTGCTCACATGATGGAGTCACTTCTCAGAAGACGGACGAACAAACAAAAAATCCGATGGAGTCATCATTCGAGGGTGATCTATTCCAGATTCAAGGAAGTCTTTGTCCCCTGTCAGAATGATATCAACACCAGAGACTATCGCACTACGCAATATCGGCCTGTCCATCATGTCGCGTATCGATCTCTCTTCTTCTACGGGAATTTCAGGAGTATCGACTATCTCGATTGAAAGAAGAGAGTTGGAGATGAACGACTCTAGGGCTTGAAGCTTGTCAGGAAACTTTTTCGTGAAGATTCGCTTCATCTCGTCAAGGTTCTGCTCACAAATTACAGCCTGAAATGGATAGGTGTTGGCTTTCCAGAAAGCCTGGGCCGGTGTGCTTTGAGGAAACAGTGCCGCTGAAATCAAGACGTTGGTGTCGATGAGGACTCTCATTCAGTATCTTCAGAGCGCAAGTTTTTAACAAGAGCCATCACATCCTCATCATCCTTAAGGCCTGCTTTTTGTGCTTCACCAGCCATCTGATTCTGCAGAATCTCCATGGAGTAGAGCGCTGAGTTGATAATCCTCACAGTGCTTCCATCCACTAAAAAGGTCACACGGTCCCCGGTTCCGACCCCCAAGGCTTCCCTGACGTCCTTAGGGATGGTCACCTGACCTTTGGCCATCACTTTTGCATTGTCAACGAACTGTTGTGCCATACTTTACCTCCAAAGTAGGGAAATCCCTACTTTTAATCTACCATGGATTCACCTCATTGCCAAGGCCCCTTCGCAGAAGAACATGAGTTTTGTGTGCATTTATACTATAAATTCACCATGGGTTTCATTGCATTAACTGTGGGAGTTTTAGAAAAACCAGAGAATTCAAGTGCCAGCTGCTTGGCACCACCTGGATACTGCTTGATCAAGAAATAGAGATCGTAGGCATCCTTTGCCTTGCCTCTCCCCATAGCGGCAGTTTACATGACAAAATACGGGACGAGAGCGACAACGTTAACCCGTGCAACATCAATTGCTCCATCAGGTCGGGGTGCTTCCAATGTGACTTGGCGCGGTTCAAACTTGAAAGCAAAATCCCCGCCTGTTGCCTTCATAGCCTTAGTCCTTGGACATGTTGGCTGCGTTTTCCCTTTCTTGTCCCCCCATACATGCCGGCAAGGATATCCACATCTACATCAAATGGTACACCGTTTATCACCACCTGCTTGATGAAAGAGAAGTATTTGTCAGGATGTTCCATATATCCGTTATTCAAAAGTATTCTCGCCATGGTTTGGTAGCCTTCGTCCTTCAATGTCAGGTGATTTATCAGCATATCGACATCGACACTCCCCACATGTCCCCGATCTGGGTACAACAAATCGGGGACCCATCCACCGATGACGAGGAGGTCATCCTGGTATTGTGCAAAAAGAGAACATAGTTCGATCAGTATTCTGTGGGCGGCTTCCCTCTGACCCCCAGAATAATCGATACTGCTGTGCAGATCCTCATCCTTGATCATTTCTCTATCTCCTTTGCCAGGATAGCCTCGGCTAGTTCCTCTCCACGACCCTTCAAGCGCATGCAGTCCAGATACACTTGCACTGGAGAGGCTACTTGTTGGTTCTTGATTAGCCTTGCGTCATGAAGTATCTCATCGCTGGGAAGCACTTGGATCTGTATATTTGCACCGGAGTCAACCTGCTTGCATTCAGCGGCCTCCAGAAAAGCATTGAGGTCCCTTTCCCTTACCATCAGATGAATCTTGTTGTACCGAACCACAGGCGCATACCTGACCCCACCCGCGAAACCGGAGAGATAACAGTCGATTCCTGAATCGGTTTTGATCTGGCGTATCTTGTCCTCAAATTCCGGAACCGGAAGAAGGGTATGGAAACCCCTCATCTCGAATGATTCCGACTTCTGCGCATATGCTTCACTCCAAGCCAACATGATCGCGTTTACCTCCAAGACGTGCAATCCATCCGGAGACATCCGGGCCCAGAGTTGCTCGCAGAGATAGTCCTTCACCTTGGAGACCTGCCCGATGCTGCATTGCAGTGTATCTGCCAAGAAGCTCAGCTTCCACCGATGTGTTACATCGCGCATGATTTCCCTGAGGATCAGCGACGATACTTTCGAGGAAGGATCGAATATGGTTTTTGCCTTACGTTTCTCAGCAAACTTATTCGGGTGTCCTTGGTCGTTTACATAGATGGAGCGGACGTGCAACCTGCAGTTACCCGACATGTCCAGGTACCCGATGCCAAGCCGCTCACATTGCTTGGCCGATTCAGCGGATATGTAGGGAGCCATGATTATAGAATACCTGTTTTCAAGGTTGATATTTTCATGTTTCTGTCGGTTGAAAACTTCAGTGATAATGGAGGGAAATGCCCTGTTCAGGACGGTCACATCAAGGCTCACCGTAGAAGCATCCTTGAAGACAATATATGCGAGGAACCCCTCTTTCTTGTCGCGCAGATGGTCACATCGGTCGATCACAGGGATTTTTGACAAGCTGGTGCGGAGTAATTCATACTCCTTCACATAATCTGTGGAAGCTGCTTTCATTAAAAAGCCCCCTTTCACCACGGTGGTGAAACCAGTATACATAGTGAAACCGGGAGATGCAATACTAACTAATGGTATTTTCACTAAATATGGCACTTTCACCACGGTGGTGAAAGCTGCTATAACAGTGAAAATATTAGATTGTCAAATCGAAGCTCGTTCACATGTTGTGCATGCAGGGTGAAGGCACGGCTTGAGTGGGTCGACCAAGAGCGCAAGGTCGGCATCTACCGGAACTTGTAATCGCATTACCTGTATGGGTTGGTATACTGCAGTGAATGCGGCTTGCCCTACAGGAAAGGTGATGGCTCCGAGTA
>CAYZJV010000117.1:0-3457 GCA_964478945.1 uncultured Spirochaetaceae bacterium
CAGGCTGGTGCGTGGGATGTGATCAACGAGTTGTACGAGGACGATTGATCAATTGTCGTCCTTCTCGATCCTTCCGACCACATTCGCATCCGAATTCTTCAGAGGAATGACCCTTCTGATGAATGGTTGTACACCATAGAAAGTCTTTTCGAACTCATCCTCGCTCTCCTTCAACGCTGCTTGCCATGCGGCTCCGAATCCAGGGCTGTTGATGGTCAGTCGATCAGCAGCCTGCTGGTAGACCTGCAATCGCGCGATCTCCTTTCTACCGGGTTTCTGGGAGTAGGTTCGCAAGCTGATGCGGAGGTTCTCATTCTGGGTCTTCAGCTCGGCGATTTCGGCCTTGAGTTTCGTAAGGCCTTCGGATTCGAGGTCCATTCGATCGGTGAGCATCGATTTGAGGCGGGCGACCTCCTGCCTGTGTTCCTTGGTTTTCGCCGAATGCTTGGTATATTGTACGATGAGGATGACCAGCATCGGAATGAATCCGATCGCCACACCGATGATGATGTTCTCCATGGAAAACTCCTTCTCCGCTTTCGCGATGCGTCAGTATAGCACGCACCGCGAAATGCATTCAACATCAGGAGAATCGCTTGACCATCGCCTCGGTCGAGTTTTCGATCGAATCGGGTAGGGCGACCCTGCCTTCGAACACCGCCATATCCTTGAACCCGGTTCCGGTGAGCAGCACACACACGTCCACATCCTTTCCGAATTCCTTTGCAAGCTTCTCACTATCCTTGAGGAAACCGGCCCAGGCACAGGCGGCGGCAGGTTCGACGAATACCCCCGCATCTTTGGTCAGTTCCAATTGTGCCTCCAAAATCTCGGCGTCGGTCACTTCGGTCGACCATCCCGCAGTCTCATCGATATATCGTACCGCCATGCGTCCATTGGCCGGAGACGATACACTGATCGAGTCGGCTCTGGTGGTGGCTTCGACATTCCTGAACGAGCGGGTTCTCCAGGCTTGGGAGATTGCGTTGGAACTGGTCGATTGCACACATACCACATGAGGTACCTGTGCGATCAGTCCCGCGCGATGCAGATCGATGAATCCTTTGCATACTCCGGCATAGATGCACCCGTCTCCCGTCGGAACATACACGACTTCGGGAACTTTCCTTCCCAGTTGGAGGAACAGTTCTATCGAAACACTCTTCTTGCCCTCCACAGTCATGGGGTTGTAGGCGGTGTTGCGGTTGATTCCACCGAATCGATCGGTATAGACGATCGATAGGGCGAACGCATCATCATACGAGCCTTTCACAGGGACCACGGTGGCACCATAGAGCACACTTTGCATCAATTTGTTCACCGGTGCGGTCTCAGGTACAAAGAGCACGATCTCCAATCCATAGGCGGCACCTGCACAACTCATCGCAGCACCCGCGTTGCCGGTTGAGGCCAGTGCGATCTTGTGCTCTCCGTGGGCAATGGCTTGGGCCGCGATCAACTGGCTGGCCCTATCCTTGAACGATCCGGAGGGCAACGCGTTGTCCAGCTTCAAGGAGAGGTTTGTAAAGCCATACCGTTCGCGAAGCCTTTTCGGATGGGCAATCGGAGTCTCTCCGATGGGAAAGCATTCCTTGTCGGGAACAGGATAGGGGAAAAAATCATAGAAGGTGAGATCTTGTTTCCTGGACAACGATTCGATATCGTCCCCATCGTAGACGACGATCAGATTTCCTTTTCTGAATTCATTCGGATCGGTGTGTTGTGCACCACATGAGGTGCAGGTGTACATCACCTCATCCGTCCGATATTCCTTGCCGCAATCATTGCACACATAGGTGAAGCGCATCGTTCAATCCTCCCTGTTCATTCGTGAAAAGACGCCGGACCAGAAGGCCCGGCGTCCGCTGAATGGCCGTGTTGTCAGGCCAAGCCGACCTCGGCATTGAAAGCCTCGATCAGTTCGTCGATCTTGTCTGCGAGGGCAGGTATCTGCTTCCAATAGGAGCGGTCGTACCATTGGGCGTTGATCTCTTCGTAGGTCTTGCCCTGTTGTTCGACCCAAGTATAGTACTTGAGGTTGTGTACGCGAAGTCGATCGTAGTACCCGAGCTCCTGCATGTGGTCGATGCCTTGTGCGAGCAAGGATGCCGCATGGACCTTGGCCGCATCGATTGCAGTGAACGGACCGTTCTGTTCCGTCTGTTCCTCCAAACGGGAGGTGTACATCACCGAACTGTCGGTGAGCACGGTGAAGACCACATCGTCCTCGTCCATCTCATAGAACTTGGCCATCTTGATCGCTTGGAGCACATTTCCGATACCGCTGATTCCGTACAATGGCAAATCGGCCATATCCTTGTCGGTGAGCCCGATCTCCTTGAGGTATTCGATGCCAGCAGGTTCGTTGAACAGGCGGTACACGTCCATGCAATCCTGGTCGTCGGATGCAATGACCATGTCGGTGTTCTTCACATTGTGGATCCAAGGCACGTGCTTGTCGCCGATACCTTCGATGCGATGTCCGCCAAAGCCATTCCTCAACAGGGTGGGGCACTGGAGTGCTTCCCCGGCTGCGATCTTGAGATTGGGATAGACATCCTTGAGCTTGTCTCCGGCAGCAAGGGTTCCCGCCGATCCTGTGGAGGAGACGTAGGCGCGGACATTCTCTTCCTTGACACCGAGTTTCTGAAGAACCTCCACCATGGCGGCTCCGGTGACGGTATAGTGCCACAGGTAATTGGCAAACTGGTCGAACTGATTGAAGATGACGATCGAATCGCCACGTTCGGCGTTCAATTCATGGCACTTGTCGAAGATTTCCTTGACATTCGATTCACATCCGGGAGTGGCGATCACTTCACCTGCGATTGCCTTGAGCCAATTGAAACGTTCCTTGCTCATCTCCTCGGGAAGGATTGCGATCGATTCACAACCGAGCAACACACTGTTGTAGGCTCCACCACGGCAATAGTTTCCGGTTGAGGGCCAGACGGCCTGTTGGTTCACCGCATCGAAATTACCGGTGACCAAAGCTGGTGCGAGACACGAATAGGTTGCTCCGACCTTGTGTACACCGGTGGGGAACCACTTTCCCACCAAGGCGAGGATCCTGGCCTTCACACCGGTGATGGCCTTGGGTACTTCGATGAAATTCACCTCACCGAAGGCTCCGCCCTTTTCCACACCTTCGTTTTTCCAGTTGATCCTGAACAGGTTCTCGGAGTGGACATCCCAAAGACCCATAGTGCCGAGGGCCTTCTTGATCGGTTCGGGAGTGAGGGTGGGGTCGACCATCTGCTTGAACGTAGGCAGGACGATGCCCTTCTCGCGACATCTTGCGATGTTCTTCGCGCGAACCTCTTTGTTGATATTCAGATTGATCAAATCATACACAATGAAACCTCCATGGTTTTTCATCTTCGGAAATATATGCAAATAGATTAGCATGACTTTCATGGAAATGTAAATATATAATTTGTAAATTTATCTTTGCGAT
>CAYZJV010000118.1:0-3310 GCA_964478945.1 uncultured Spirochaetaceae bacterium
TTACCAGGAAGGAATTCCTCGTTGCCACTCCTGCTCATGTATTTCCCTCGTAGAATAAAATATGATGTTTTCATTCTAGAGGAATCGTGGTGGGGTGGCGACTTTTTACCCGTTGTTTTTTGACGAAATTCTGCCCGTCGGTATATAACTGCTTTTTACCCGGCGGTGATAGCAGTAAAAGAAGAGCTGAATAGGTATGGCTTTACCCCACATCGGAACAGTTGCAGTCTCGGTCCTCTTCCTGGGATTGCGGTTGACAGGATATCTCCTACTGGTATAGTGGCCTAAGGCGAACAATAAAAAGACTGAGATGGAATGGGCTTTAATTCCATGGTTAGACTATACCATCTGGTGGAAACCACTTGTCAATTGCTGGATCAGGTCTCCATCACACTGGGGGGAATCGCTTAATGTATGACTATGAGACTCCAATGCCATCGATCTATGTATCCCTGATTCCGTTGGTTGTCACTGGTCTTGCACTGTACCTGTCCGTCTTCATCTTGGATACGCGACCGCATTTTGCATTATTTCTCGGTGCAACAACAGCGGGAGTATGTGCTTATGCGAGCGGTTGTCCTTGGCCAATAATCCGCGAAGGATTCAAGCAGTCGATCAGCAGGACCATTCCCGCATTGTTGATTCTGTTGATCATTGGCATGCTGATTGGCGTATGGATCGCCAGCGGAGTTGTTCCTGCATTGATGTATTTTGGATTCAAATTCATGTCGGCCCGATGGTTCCTACCACTCATGCTTTTATCTTGTGGTGCCATGTCCCTGATTACCGGAAGTTCCTGGACAACGATCGGAACCATCGGTGTTGCCGCTGTTGGTGTTGGCGAAGGACTGGGAATTCCAACGGCGATGACAGCAGGTGCTGTAGTTTCAGGGGCTTTCTTCGGTGACAAGATTTCACCCATGTCAGATTCCACCAACTTGACATCATCGGTGCTAGGAGTGAACCTATTTGAGCATATCAGACATATGCTCTATTCCACCGTTATTGTGATGGTACTCTCTTTGGTGATTTTTACTGTCATGGGTTTCATCGTCTCCGGCGACGGAACCGTCAGCGATGTTTCAACATATACAGAGAGTATCAGGCAACACTTTAATTTTACTTTCTGGTTATTCATCCCTCCGCTAGTAGTAATCATCCTTATTCTCCTCAAAGTTCCTGCCATCCCCTGCCTGATAGCAGGTCTCCTTCTGGGAGGAGCTGCCTATCTTTTATTCCAAGGAGGAAATCTGGAACTACTTTTCGAAACGATTCATAGTGGATTCCGTATTGAAACCGGGAGTACGGAAATAGACGAGTTGTTCTCCCGGGGGGGAATGAAGAGCATGTATACTGTTATTACCCTAGCGCTCATCTCCCTTGCCCTCGGTGGTATCATGGATCGCACCGGCATGTTGCACAGCATAGTCCTGAAGCTTTCCAGGTTTGTAGGGACTGTCGGTAATCTAACCGTGACAGTACTTTTAACCTCGCTACTCATCAACATATTCAGTGCTAACCAATATCTTGCTGTCATTCTTCCAGGGCAAATGTATGAGGAGAACTATCGCAACCATAGACTCAAATTGAAAAACCTTACCCGTACATTGGAAGCTGGAGGTACACTTACCGCTCCCTTGATCCCATGGAACAGCAGTGCGGTTTTCGTGTCTTCAGCCTTGGGGATATCAGCAGGGGTTTATGCACCCTATGCAGTATTCAGTTGGTTGACTCCAATTCTGATTGCACTATTTGCATACGTGAATTTTTCTATGGACCGTGTGGAACCCTCTGAGTTTGAGCCGGTGGATCAGCAATAATAACCCCCTGGGAAAAAGTGCACGTTAACCTCGTTCACCTGCGATTGACGGCCTATAGGAGTGATTTGTGTTCTTGGAGGTGAAACGAGTTCCTCGTTCGTCTGCATTCCGGGTGTCTTAAAGATGAAAAGTCGGGGTACTACATGCTCGTAATTTCCTTTGAATAGGATTATGAACGCTTGAGGTGATTCTTATTTGCCTATGGAAGGGTATTGTTTTCATTGGGCAGTTGAAGTGGATATTCGCTCCGGTTGCTTTCTCATGGCTCCCATTCTACAATCGAGGGAAAAGAGAACACATGATGGGGTTGGTCGTATGAAATATCGGACATTGGGACGTACGGGACTACAGGTTGGGGAGATTGGCCTCGGTACCGAGCATGTGGTGCATGAAGAGCAAAGCATGATCAATAATGTAGCTGCCATGGCTATCGACCATGGTATGAACTACATCGATTTCTTCTGGCCGCAACGGGATTTTCGTACGAAGATGGGCATCGCTTTGAAAGGAAAACGGGATAAGGTCATTCTAGGCGGACACCTTGGTGTGATGGAGAAGGACGGCCAGTACAAGCGAACCCGCGATGTGCAATCCTGTGAGGATAATTTCCACGATCTTCTGAGATGCTTCGACACCGACCATGTCGATGTCATGATGCTGCATTTCGTCGACGAGATGGCCGACCTCGATGAAGTTCTCAATGGAAAGTTCATGGAACTTGCATCTAGATTGCAAAGGGAGGGTAAGGCCCGATACCTCGGAATCAGCACCCATGAACCTCTCGTGGCACAGAGGGCGGTGGAGAGTGGCCTCATCGATGCTGTCATGTTTTCCATGAATCCGGCCTTCGACGTACTTGGCCACATTCCTTCGGTCGATGCGGAACAAGAAGCCCATACACGGATGCAGCATCTGAGCAAGACCGACAGCCAATCCGTATTGGCCCTGAGGAAGGACTTCTATGCGATGTGTGAAAGGGAAAATATTGGTCTGATAGCCATGAAGGCCTTCGCAGGCGGATGGTTGCTCTCATCACGAAAGCTAAAGTACCCACCGACATCGACCCAATGTTTGGCCTTCCTCCTGGACCAGAAGGTAGTGTCCACCGTAGTTCCCGGAACCAGGAACAGCGAGGAGTTGAAGGATGTGCTGCGCTATTGCGAAGCAAGTGAGGAACAGCGGGACTACAGCAAGATCCTCACAATGAACGAATGGGACCTTGGTGGCAGCTGCATGTATTGTAACCATTGTCTTCCCTGTCCAGTGAATATCAATATCGGGGAGACGATTCGACTGCTCGACCAAGGGCTCCATGGCATGACCACCGAGGTCGCAGAAGCCTACCGGAAACTGGAAGTGAAGGCGGATGCGTGTATCTCATGTGGGGCATGTGTAGAACGGTGTCCGTTCGGAATCAATCCGATGCAGCGGATGCATTACCCTGGTGAAATCGGCACATTTCCACATTGACCTGCACGGTAGACCCCTCT
>CAYZJV010000119.1:0-3052 GCA_964478945.1 uncultured Spirochaetaceae bacterium
GCCTAATTTATTGCGTTTTTCTGTTCATCAGATGTCAACAGTTTGCTATCTTCCTACATAACTCATGTCACCAGATTTATTAATGCTAGTGCCTCTTGCCAAAAATCCTTTCATATAGTACACTAATGGAGTGAATATGTGTGTTTACTTATGACAGTTCTTATTTGGAGTCTGTCACAAGTTTAGCAATAACGAGGAGGTCCCACAACGTGGACACGATTGAACAGATACCGCAGCATGAACTCAAAGGGCGTACCAAGTCGGCTCGGATTGCCAATTACCTGGAGGATATGATCCTTTCGGGAGCATTGGCCGCCGGGGAATTGTTGCCCTCCCAACAGGAGCTGGCGGACAAATTCAATGCAAGCTCCCGTTCCATCAGGGAGGCCTTCAAGCAACTCGAAGCAAAAGGTCTACTCAGCGTGAGTCAAGGACGTCGGGCCAGTGTGAAGTGCAACAATCTCGATCAGTTTGTCGAATCCTTGACCGATTCCATCATACGTAGCGGTTCCACCGATACGAAATTGATGCTGGACCTTGTACAGGTTCGCACCAGTGTGGAAGTATCGGCGGCACGCGACTTCTCGCGCAATGCAAGACGCAAGGAGATTGTGAAGGAGTTGCTCGAATCGGCGGGGAAGATGGATGAGGCCTTGCGTGGCATCAAAGCCCATGAACCGAGTGCAATGGACGACTTCAGGAAGTACGAGGGCGATTTCCATACCGCCTTGGTCCGGTCCAACGACAACATCATTCTCGATGCAATCTACGAGAACCTCTCTCCCCTTCTGGATGAAAGCCTCTCCTATTCGGCGGTCACCATCGATGAATATGGGAAGAAGGTTCGAGAGTACCACTATATCGCGGAGGCCCTACAAAGTGGTCAAACCGATCTGGCGGTTGCTCTGGTGTTGGTGAATTTGACCAACTTGAAGAAAAAGATTGAATCCCACGCAGCCAAGAAACAGACGAGATTTGCATTCGCCTAGGATTTCGATAGCTTGCCACAAGCCTCCGCTTACCCGTATGCTTACGGGTACGTGGAGGCCTTTTCATGTCAGTCGATCCCATCGTTTCCCTTCGCAACATCACCGTCCGGAGATCCGGACGCCATATCCTTGATGCGCTCTCACTCGATATCCATCCACACGAGCATACCGCCATCATAGGCGCCAACGGAGCGGGGAAATCGACATTGGTGCAAGTCATGAGCGAAGAGGTCCATCCCCTCTGGGCACCCGACAGCACCCGTATGCTGTTTGGAAAGGATCGATGGAAAGTGCTCGAGCTGCGCAAGAAGATGGGAATCGTATCCCAGTCGTTGCAGTACATGTGCAACACCACCTATCCCGTTCGCCATATCGTGCTCAGCGGTTTCTTCAGCAGCATTGGACTCGATTTCCATCATCAGGTGACATCCGATATGATCGACAGGGCCAATAGCTGTCTGTCCGGGCAGGGGGTCCTCCATCTGGCCGGGAAGCCCATGAGGAGCCTCTCTTCGGGCGAAGCGAGAAGGGTGCTCCTCGCCCGTGCGGTGGTGCATGATCCAGAAGTGATGTTGCTCGACGAAGCGGTCTCGAACCTCGATCTTCCCGCAAAGAAAATGTACCGCGAATCGCTGGAACGATTCGCCGAATGCGGAAGGACCCTCATTCTGGTGACCCATGATCTGTCGGAGATCATCACGGCGATCGACAGGGTGGTGGTGATGAAGGATGGCAGAATTCTTGCCGATGGACCAAAAAGGGAAGTCTTGGACGAGGGTATCCTCAGTGAAGCCTACGGCACCAAAGTCTTCCTCTCCGAACGTGAAGGTCGATTTACCGCTTGGTGTTGAGCCCTCCCCATAGTATTATGAAGGTATACCAAGGCGTGATGCGCCATGAGGAGGGCTACATGAATCGGTGTTCAATCATTGTACACAGCGTGAATGGAAACAGTTACATCATCGCGACGTATCTGCAGGAGCTGCTCAACGGACGTAATGTCGATGCGAGGCTGTATCGGGTGGAAGATGCCGATTTGCATATCTGGGCCAACAAAGCCGATACTGCGAACGATTTTTATGAAGACATACAGGCACTTCCGGTAGCCAACGATTCCACATTGCTCAAAAGCAGCATGGTCATCATGGGCTGTCCCACCACATTTGGAAATGTATCGGCAGAGATGAAGACCTTCATGGACTCCACCTACGATCTCATGGTGAACAGGGAGCTTGCGGGAAAATACTTCGCCTGCTTCACCAGCTGTACCCACAGCATCTGTGAAGGCGCATTCTGCCTCGACTCCATGGTCCACTACTCACAGACGATGGGAATGGTCCACATCCCATTGGGAATCCACGATACCCTCGAATGGGCCAACCAACCGGTCAGCGGAATTGTACACCTGGCTGGAAAGGAGAACGCCATCCGTCCCTCCAAGCAATTGGGTGATGTCCTGGAAGCCTACGCCGACACCCTGGCCGGGTATCTGCAGTAGCAGGAAAACAGAAACACTTTCCCAAGGGGGTCCGGATCACCGGACCCCCTTGCTTCTACCGGAAACATTGTAGATCCGCCACATCATTTGACACAAGCACCTCAATATTAACTCCATAAAGCAGTAAATGAATCTTTACGAATAAGCTATTCAGTCTAAAATACCCATAAATTGTCATAAGTTGTAAACCTCTACAAGTTGTAAATTATTTGTATTGAATACAATTAAGACAAATAATGTATAATTTTCATAACTTTTTATTTCTATCTGTTGACATAGGTAATAGGTGGGAATACTGTGGGTCTGTATGTTGTTGACATGCAGAAAAGGAGAAACATGATGAAAAAGGTTATCGGAATTTTGTTGGTGCTGCTTGTGACTACAATGGTGTTTGGTGCGACCAGTGAATTGGAACTGGAAGCCAAGGTTAAGTCCAGTCATGGGCTGTTGCTTTCAATTGATGAAATAACAGGTAATGGGGCTTTCAACCAAGCCTTACATGAAGGTGGGGTGGATATTCTGGATTTTGGTACTTTGGACATCGAAAGTACTGGTTTTATTGCAA
>CAYZJV010000120.1:0-3029 GCA_964478945.1 uncultured Spirochaetaceae bacterium
CTTCTTCTGTGTCTTCTCGATGGCATCCACTATCTTTTCGTAACCTGTGCATCGGCAGAGGTTTCCTGATATTTGCCTTCTGATCTCCTCTCTGGTGGAGGGATTTTCCTTATTGATGATGGGTATCGAGGACATGATGAAGCCGGGGGTGCAGAATCCGCACTGGACCGCTCCTTCATCGATGAAGGCCTGTTGGATGTCGCTTATGGTTCCCTTCACATCGCTGAGTCCTTCCAAGGTCATGATTTCTTTTCCATCGGCCCAGATGGCAAGATAGATACAGGAGTTGAACGGCAGTCCGTCGATGAGTACGGTGCAGGCTCCGCATTCACCGACATCGCAACCATGTTTCACGCTGTCGAGTCCGGCATTTCCACGGAGCATGTCGAGCAGCGATTCGCGTACATCGATGAAGTATTCCCGTTTCTTTCCATTTACTGTGCAGGTGATAGCTTTCTTAGCCATTGATTTTACCTCCCGCTTTTTCGATCGATGCGACGGTTGCCCTACGGGCGAGCTCCTTAACCAGGTGGAGCCGGAACTCCTTGGATGCCCTCCAACTGGTTCGTGGTCTCACATCCGCTTCCAAGTTCGCCGTGATGATGTCCAGTAGTTTTGCATCCACTGCATGGCCATTGGCGGCCTTCTCCGCGGTGACTGCACGTATCGGGGTGGGTGCTGCGACTCCAAATGCGATTCGCAGTCGTTCGATGTGTTTCTTGTCATTGGTGAGTTTCACATTCACCGAACACCCCAATGTGGCGATATCCATCGCTTTCCTTTTCGCATATTTGATGTAATGTCCATAGGTCTGATCCCAACTTTCTTTCGGGATGCGTATCGCGGTGAGGATTTCTTCCGGTTTCAGGTCGACTTTTCCTGGTCCCAAGTTGAATTCGGCGTAGGGCAGGTTCCTTACTCCATCGGCACTGGAGAGTTCGAGGATCGCGTCGTAGGCTTTGAGTGTGGTTGCCGAATCGGCACTGGTCACTCCATTGCAGATGTTTCCACCGATGGTCCCGATATTCCGTATCTGAGGTCCTCCTATCTGATCCACAGCATCGCCAAGAACCGGGACATGTTGTTTGATCAGTGGGTGTATGGTGATGCCGGTGAAGCTTGTGAGGGGGCGGATGATCAATTCCCCATTGTCCTGGATATAGACTCCCCGTAGTTCATCCAGCATATAGATGCTGATGAGGTCGCATCCGGCGAGTTTGCCTTCGCGCAACTTGATGAGAATATCGCTTCCTCCTGCGAGCAGCAATGCTTCGGGGTGGGCTTTCTTCAAAGCCAGGGCTTCTTCCACGGTGTTCGGTTCGTAGAGTGTATTGAAATCGTACATCTTGATCTCCCTTTATTTATATGAGTCCCGCTTTTTCGAATGCGAAGAATAGTCTCTCGGGATGCAATGGGATCGAATCGACAGCTACACCGGTTGCGTTGAGCAATGCGTTCCTGAGTGCCGGAGCCACAGGTATGGCCGGTGGTTCTCCCAAGGATTTGTTTCCGTACGGCCCTGTGGGATCGTTCGTTTCCACGAATTGTGCATGAAGTTCCGGGGTGTCGATCGCAGTCATCAACTTGTAGTCGAGCAGATTCCCGTTCAACATTTTTCCTGTCTTGGGGTCGAACAGCAGGTATTCGGTGAGTCCGTAGCCAAGTCCCATGCTCATTCCTCCATGTACTTGGCCTTCCGCCGTTTGGTGGTTGATGATGGTTCCCGAGTCGTGGACATTGATGATGTCGAGTACTTTGATCTGGCACATCGGGATATCGACTTCGATTTCGGTGAAGCAGACTCCGAAGGAATAGGTGTTGTCGGAACAGTGGTGGGTCTCCTCGGCCGCGATGTGGTTGGAGTGGGTGAGGCTATAACATGCTTCCAAAGCAACGTCGGCGACCGATAGCAGTGGTTCGTTCTTGTTGGTGTGGATGATTTGGTTTTCCTTGATGTCGAGGTCCCATGCCTCCTTGTCGAGCATGGTGGCGGCGAATTCAAGGATTTTCCTTTTCAGTGATTCGGCGGTTTTCTTTACCGCGAGTCCAGAGACATAGGTCTGTCGTGAAGCATACGCTCCGGTATCGTAAGGGGTCACATCGGTGTCTTGCTTACTGATGATATGGATTTTGTCAGCGGTAAATCCTGCGGTTTCGGCTGCCATCATGGTGAATACCGTGTCGGCTCCTTGCCCTATTTCGGTGGCGCCCATCTGAAGTTGGGCCGATCCGTCTTGATTCAGTACCATTCTGCAGGCTGCGGTTTCCAGGCTGATGGGATAGACTCCGGTCTTGTAACAGAAGATGGCCATTCCCACGCCTTTCCTTACAGGTCCCGTTTGGTTGGCGTATGCCTTTCTCTTCTTGCGGTAGTCGAGATAGGCGTCTCCTCTGTCGATACATTCCTCCAGTCCGTTGGAATGGCAGGTGATGGTGGTCACCGGATCGACGAAACCGAGTTTCATCATGTTCTTCTTTCTGAATTCGATGGGGTCGAATCCGGTTTTCGCGATGATGTCATCGACGTGCGATTCGAGTGCGAATCCAATTTGGGGTATTCCGTAGGCTCTCATCGCACCTGCTGTGGGCAGGTTGGTATAGACTGTGTAGGCATTGCCTTTGATGGCTCCCACCGGGTACATCATGCGAAATCCGTTGACTGCATTGGCAACCAGTGCATGGGCATGGGATGCGTAGGCTCCTTGGTTTGAGTAGGCGTCTATGGAACGGGCTACGAAATTTCCTTCCTTGTCCACGTAGGAGACGATATGGAATTTCATTGCATGTCGTGTCCTTGTGCAATTGAAGGTCTCTTCCCTGGTATATTCAAGTTTGACAGGGCGACCTCCTACACGAGTGGTCAAGAAGGCATTCAAAGGTTCGGTGAGGGCATCCTGCTTGTTTCCGAATCCTCCGCCGATGTAGGGTTTGATGATTCGTATGTCGCCGAATCCGGTTCCCAGCGCTTGGGAACATACCCGCCTTACGATATGGGGGATTTGGGTTGAACTGACTACGACGATCTTGCC
>CAYZJV010000121.1:0-2778 GCA_964478945.1 uncultured Spirochaetaceae bacterium
CAGTTCTCGCAGAGAATCCGTATCTATTCCCCCTTTCTCACGACGAGTATATCGCACACCGCGGGATACGGCATGTGAAAGTAAAGAACTATATGCTGTTCTACACCGTTAATAAGGATGCAAGAACCATCACGATCATCAGGATGTTGCATGCCAGACGAGATTGGATACAGCTGTTGGGTGGGCTCTCACCATAAGCTGCTGATCGATTGCGAAAACATGACCTTTTCCAAGGACTGTTCCAATCCATGCCTGCCAATACAGCGAAGATTCTCGCGAAATATGGCGGCGTTGCAAAATCCATTTCCCGGGATATCATCGTTCCATCCTCCCTGGCTCTGCATCAGCTGCATTTCCTCATCAACGTGGCCTTTGGTTGGACGAACAGCCATCTGCACAATTTCCAGCTGCCCCAACCGTTGTTCGAGGCCCTCACAGAGGGGAAGTTCATGGAAATTGCGCCGGTGTTCGGTTATTACCTGCAGTTCCCGAACAGCTCCTTCAACGACGCGTTCTGGGATGACGACTATGAGGAAACCAAGAGTCCCAGGACATGGATGCGTTCAAAGTATCTGAAGCAGTACAAGTATGGGGGATTCAGTGAGTATTGGATAGAGAACCAAGCCCAGATCCAAGATCTGGCACAAAGGATACCCATGCTCACTGTGCACCCGTTCCGATTGAGAGAGAAAGTGAAGCCCAGAAAGGTACGATTCGAGGACGCGACGCTGCAGGAGCTCTTGTATGCAATCATGTTCGATAACGGGATGCCCGACGCACTGAAGGAAAGCCTTCGCTTGAGCGAGATTCTCTCACTGGATCCCCTGGATATCAATGTAGCAAAGGCTAGTGCCCTGTCAGCCGATACAAGCGCTGTCGGGTTGTACAAGCACTATCGTGACACCGTCGTCTCGGAGGTAAGACTAGAGAGGGTTCATCGTGATGCGAATGCGTATTCCCATGCGTTCAGGCAGATGGAAAATCTTCAAAAGAAATATGAACCGAAGCATATCATGCCGATCACTACCAACCTATGCTATCGCTACGACTATGGTGATGGATGGGAGATGGACATCTCGCTGGTTCGTGAATTCGGGAAAGACCACCAGATGGTGGATGATGAGACTGCCGCCAAAGTCATAGCCGATCGCAAACCGATCTGCATCGCAAAGGATGGCCTGCATGTGCTGGACGACTGTGGGCATGTGCATGGGTATATCGACATGCTCCAGACGATCCACGAGGGCGATAGGAGTGAAGCGATGTTCATGAGGGAATGGGCACGCGGTCAAGGTTGGACTGGGCGGGATGTGAGTCCGAAACATCTGATTTGATCCCATCCATAGTACTGTCGCCAGAGTCCTGCATGCCTTCCATCTACCCACCGCACGCTCAAGGCGACAGTTTTGCTTCAGATTGCCCGGGATAATTCTCGAACGTGGATTCTGCAACTGGTAGCTGTGTCCCTTCCTAGATTCGTATTTTGGGATAATCCTGGTGAAGCCTTTCCACAGTCCTCCAGCATCATGCTGACAAAGGACGGGTAACTTCAACTGTTCTCCATCTGACACTCTACAGATAGGGCTGATACAAGGATTCCATTGACTTGATGAAGCTCCCCCATTCTGGATTCGTTGTTTTTTCGCTTTTAGTCAAGTGATATTGATATTTATAAAGCATTCTTAGGGACTTTCGAAGGGATGGGGTTCTTACGCACAAGTAGAAAATTATTTCGGACATTTTTATCGCTTGAACAGTATCGAGCCCAGTTGACCACGATTCAGCCTTTTCGACCAATTGGATAGCGTTGTAATCATGAGCTGCAAAATAAAGGTGGGATTTGACGGCGATAAAAGCAAGCGTCTTAACCTCTCCCCGATCATCTCGATTATCAATTTGCGGATCGTATTTCGTGTGAGGATAGATTCTAGCTTCGATCGAATCTCTGAGCATGTGTTCAACAGCTGTCAATTCAGAATCCTCGTGTATGATTATCCCAGAAGGCTTCGCGTTAACCTTGTTTTGGATGAATGTCTTGATGTCCTGGGAAACCAACTCATCTCTGACCGCTTCGTGTATTGCCAGATGTGAAAATGATTCAAAGATTGGATCGAGCCAAATAGCTTGAAATTGAGGGAAAGAAATTCCTGGAATCAAGTGTATGGAACGATCCGGGGGAATAAGAAAATTCGCATCCAAGGTAATCACTTGTTCTGGATCAATGAACAATGATTCCAAGGCAGGATTCTTCGTCAACACATCAACCGTCATGATCCCATCCTTCAATGAAATCATGCATCTCATCCATATCATCCTGTGAGATGGAAATCTCGTAGCCATAATCGGAAGGACACTTTTTAAATCTTCCCAGCAGCCTCACAAACGTATCCTCATCAATCAGCCCATCCTCGAAGTTCCGCAATATGGTCTCGATCGCCCTCGGTGAGGAACCGACCGACTTGGTGGTCGTATTCAATTTAACGAACACATCACTCTGCGTTGATCGGCCTATCCTACCATACTCTCCCTCTGGATCACGTTCATCGACAGCATAGAGTGCTTGGTATTGTATTTTCGTTATGGTTTTGATCTCCCACAACCGTTTCACCAATGAACGGTACGGAAGCCACCAAGTACAATGGAGTCTTGCAATGAAACGAAGCAGGACTTTCATCTGAACCTTTTCAAGTGAATAGGATTTGAATTCTTCGAATACCCGGCGTTTCAGCACATCCTCAGGTAACAAAAATTCGGCGGCAAACCAGTTTGCCTTGGCTT
>CAYZJV010000122.1:0-2710 GCA_964478945.1 uncultured Spirochaetaceae bacterium
TGTGCGACTTCTTCATGAAGTGCCTCCAAAGATATGGTGTCTGGCTTCATGAAGTCGGAGGGTGTGATGAGATTGACGTGTGGGGTATACGATCGGTCAGGACAAGTCAGTTTCATGCTGTTTCTTTCTCCACGAAGATGATGTATCTGGAAACGTCTCCTGACTTACGACTCACTTTCCTGCAGACCTTCTCATCCAAAGGACAATGGCATACCTGCATTCATCGTCGATTACAGTGGCGGGACCGTTGGGGAATCACACCCCATTCCGTTTTTCCAGACCCAGCGTTCACTAGCATAGCCGATAGGCAGCAAGAACTCAATCGCAATTTTCAGATTTCCCCTTTGTGTGTGAATAGTAGTAGCTGTAGGAGAAACAGCGCGCGTGACAAGGAAAGAGTTTCAGGGATCCTTCTATTGACACTAAAACCCACCGATAGCAATTGTAGTGAGAGCCGGATCTCCTTGAAGGAGGACTCGACGAGCAGTGATCCAGGCAGGATCTATTGCCCATACATGTGCCATAGTACTTTCTTAAAGGATTGCGTGTTTGTGCTCGCACATCATATCTGCAGCCAAAACGGCAAATTTTAATTCTTTTGCCATTTTGGCTTTCAATATTTGATAAACCCCTCGTTGGCATGCAGCTAAGAAGTGGACAATCACATCCACGATGATGTAATTCGAGGTGAAGAATGGGTGGTCTCCAATAGATATATGCAATATTCACACAATGGTTGTGTAAGGTTTCATCACAAGTTGCAGATGACCATCTCCTCCCCCATAAAAACAACTGCAAACACATACCAACGAGGCGCTCTTTTCCTGATTATTCACCCGAATCACTCTCCAGGAGCTTCATTGGCAGGTGAACGAGGTTAATGTGCACGTTTTGCCAGGGTGAAGTGTTCCTCAGCCTCACTCAACTCCTGCAAGATCTGCTCAAGACTCTTTCCAGTGGCATTGCGTGCGGTTGGTATCAAGGTCTCACATTCATTGGCATCCATGAACAGAACCGATGCGAGCAACTCCTTTTGATCTTCTTCTGGAATGATGATGAACCCATGTTTATCGGCATGTATGAGATCACCGGACTTGACCGGACAGCCAAAGATCTCAACGTCCACACCCCATTGCAAAGGCATCGAATAGGCATGCCCGACACACATTCGTCTGGCGAGCGCCTTAAAGCCCGCATTGCGCATTTCATCCACATCGCGGATGGCACCATCGGTGATGGTACCAACACACCCCAGGGCCTTATGGATGTTGGCGTTGACTTCACCCCAAAAGGAGCCGATGATCCTATCGGGTGAACCCAGATCCTTGACAATGACGATCTTTGGCCCCGGAATGGAGGCAACATACTTTCGATATGCAAGTACATGCGCTTTTTTATGCTCGAGGGCGCTCGTATCACTAGGGTCGACGATTACTGTGACAGCTCTGCCGATCATGGGACCGGCGTATTCCATATAATCGCGTACCTCTTCCCTGTTGCAGAGGACTTCCAAGCGATCCCTCTTCGCTATGGCTTCCCACCCATTGTAGATGGTTGGAGTATTCCACCGTTTCAGTTTCAACATTTCATCGTGTGACAGCATTATGACCCTCCCGTATGGCCCGTAAGGCGATTGTAGCACGGGAAACGTGTTGCTTGTGTACATATATTGCGGTGATCATCGATAGTTGTACGCCATGGAGCTTCAATCTCAATATTCCATCTGTTCGAAATGTCCTCACATGCATACGAACGAGGAGCTGGTTTCACCTTCACCCATACCAATCCCTTCCATAGACCGTCATTCGCAGGTGAACGAGGTTAACGTGCAGGTTTTACCAGGGAAATAATCGAAATTCATGTGAGTATGTTCTTTACTACGCGACTACATCACCGGTGAACCAGAAGTTCGATTGTCGTCTTTTCGCGAAGGAATCCAAAGACTTCCCTCACCTTGTTCCTTCTTCGTGCGTAACGCAGCATAGAGACTTGGTCGATGCAATATTTTGCGAACATCATCTCGATTGCAGTGGCATAATCACCTTTGGAAAGCATCAGGCTCTTATTCGCAAACAGATCAACAATCAGCTTTTCCAAAGGTACCTGATACGGCTCGTCGTCTGACTTGGGTGCCTCTGTGACCAAGCGGTCGATGATGACTCCATCATCGGTGCCATATCGCAGTAGCTCTTGGACCTTGGGTCTCAGCAGTACCCTGCCTGGGAATTTCTCAACAAGGGAGGAGAACACAAAATCACAACCGTCCTTCTCCACCTCGACAAAGATCTTATTGTGTGCCAACTGGTGATTGAAGAACTCATTAAGCCAAGACAACTCCCAAACCCTATAAGAAAGTAGTGGGAACTGCTTTTGCATGTAGTCGATCACCTGTAGTGCTATGTGGGAATATTTACCGGTGAAAATGTTTTTTTTCGGCTCCTTCCCAACTTTCTTGTATTGATTGCGTCCAACCCTAACTATCAAGGCCGAATCGTGCAGGGTTCCCATCAAATACCTGAGCTGTGTCTCCTTGAAAGAGGGCTCGACTTTCCGTGCGGCATGCAGGATCTGCTGTCTCGTACACGTGCCATTGGGCAATTTCTGAATGATTGCATGCTTGTCCATACACATCACCCCCTCAGCCATTTCGGCAAATTTTCATTTCCCAACGAAACGAGGGTAGCGGAACAATTACTATTGGTCCATTACC
>CAYZJV010000123.1:0-2672 GCA_964478945.1 uncultured Spirochaetaceae bacterium
CTTGCTTCTACAAATTCAATGATACTCATGAATATACTCTCCTATAAAGGTTATGATGAAAATATCGTTGTTTTCCCCCCGATTGTCAAGGCGAGGACAGGGTGGTGGGTCATATCCCTTTTCAAACGCTTGTCGGGGTAGTACACTGAACCCATGGATGACTTGCGCAACATTGAAGGATACATGCTTCCACCCCTTTCCGATGAATTTCTTTATCAGATCATATTCTGCATGGAGGATCAGGCGAATGAGTATTGCGTCGATCTGAAGGACGGAGTGGTGACCGAAGTGGAGTTCGTTGAGGACCGCAGGGAGAGGGAGCCCCAACGTTTTCTCGATTTGCCGCCTTGGTATCCTTCGGATGGGTTCCGGACGATGGAAAAGTTCGTCTCCACACTCCGTAATCCCATCTATAGGGAAAGGTTGCGGCAAGTTCTCCAAGCCGGCAAGGGTGTATTCCGTCAGTTCAAGGACGTATTGCACGAACAACCGACTTTGGAACGGCTCTGGTACTATTATAAGGATAGGGAGATTCGTCGTAGGATCTTCCACTGGTATGAAAGGAACGACGAGGCTTTTAGACTGGCACGTCTGGGAGAAGAGGCTCCCGAAGAGGGCTCTGGGGAACTTGTCAGGGAGGATTTCACCATCACCGATGATGCGAAGCCGCATGGGGAGCATATCCAGGCTTTGGGAGAACTCGCGGTTGCCAAGGTCCATGCGATGGAGCTCCCGACGGCCAACCATATGGCTGCCCAATTGCGCGAGGCTTGGCGCCTTCATCCCGATGATAATCATCTGATTGCACTCACCCTTTCAGGTCAGTTCGTGGCATTCGTACGCTACCATATATATACACCGGAGCAGGTGGCTGTGGTCCGGTGTTATGGCGTTGAGGAAGAGTTCCAGGGACTCGGTGTCTTCCACTATCTTTTCGACTCTCTCTGTGTGGCTCTCTCCAAGAGGGGAGTAAGGGAAGTGGTGATGCGGTTCGCCGGAGATTCGCTGAGGATCGAGAGGATGTTCGATACGATTGGACCTGTCGATTTGACTCGTACGATCGCTGTCTCGATACCTCGTTGGACTGAAGCTGCTGCACCTGTCGAAGATGTGGATTATGTATAATTATACGGTGGGGTTTCTTAAAAATTCCACACTGGAAGTCAACCCATGTGTCGAAAAGGTGTGGAATTTTTGTTTATTCCTCCTTTTTTCGACTCATACATGGAATTTGTATAAAAAAAGTGTAACTTTTATTTCGAAAATGAATTTAACTTGACAGCTATATGGGGCGTTGTTATAATCCGTCTTGTATAACGAGAAAAGGGAAGAAGCGGGTCTTTGCGCCTGTCCCGAATTTTTTTGGAGGAAGTATGAAGAAGATTTCTGCAGTACTTTTGGTTCTAGTACTCGTGGGCAGTGTGGCTTTCGCCGGCTTCACGGGTAGCGCTGAGACAACCTTTGGTGTCGATTTGGGCACCGGCGATTATGGGTTCACCAACGATGCACTCGTCACTGGTGATATCGTTTTTCACGAGACTTTGGTCGACAATGCTGGTGATGGAGACATCTATGCGGCAATCAAGGCTGAATTGACCTTGGCTTTTGATTTCGAAGATGTAGCTAGTGGTACTGATGTTCACATTGCAGGTATTGCAGGCAACGCAGAAATTACCGAAGCAAAGATCTATGGTGATGGTTGGTGGGTGAGCATCCTCGGTGCGATGGCTGCTCCTAACTTTGCAGAATCCGCAATCGACGTATATGGCGCCGATGACGATCCTGTTGACCTCGATCCTTCCGACTATGTGTCGAATGGCGAAGTTGGTGTGGAAATCGGTTACGCCGACTACACTTTGGGTCTGAGCATTCCCTATGGTGGAACCGACAATAATTTCACCAATGGCGACTATGACATCATGGGTGCGATCACTACTCCCGATTTCGAGTTGGGTGATGGTCTGACCATGGCATTCGGTGCCGCTGGAAGACTTGCTACTGCCAACAAGGCTATTTCCGCTTCTGCCAAGGGATCCTACACAATGGATGATGTGACCGCTTCTGTGGCCGCGGACTTGGTCTATGATGCTGGTATCGAGGCTGAGGTTGCTGTGAACGCAGTGATCGATCCTGTTACTTTGGACGTCTACTTCGCTACCACCGATGACGATACCCCGAATACCAACCTTCTTTCTGCGAAGGCTGCATTCGCTATCGAACAGTTCGATATCGAAG
This sequence comes from uncultured Spirochaetaceae bacterium, assembly GCA_964478945.1. Lineage (GTDB taxonomy): Bacteria > Spirochaetota > Spirochaetia > Sphaerochaetales > Sphaerochaetaceae > CAYZJV01. The sequence goes on from CAYZJV010000123.1 coordinate 2,236, forward strand.
TTACCGGTATGGATCTTATCAATGTACAGGACTTGGGTGTTTCTGTTGATTTCGCCGCTTCCGACGCACTTAGCGTGAATGTGAATGGTGGATTCGTCCTCTCCACTTCCGCTTGGTCTGCTGGTGCTGGCGTTACCTACACCGCTGAAAAGTATGTCGCTTCTGCTGACGCCACCTATGCAAGTGCCGGAACCTTGGAAGTCAACGCTTCTGTCGAATCCGACTCTATCGTCAATGGTGCTACCCTTTCTCTCGGTTACGAGACTGCTGACATCTTGACTGCTGCTGGAAAGGTTACCGCTGGAGCAAAAATCGAGTTCTAAGCACAAACTGCTGCAAACAGTTTAACAAAAGGTCGTCCGAAAGGGCGACCTTTTCTTTTTGGTTCATGCACGAAAGCTGTGTGAATTGAACCATCTGCTCTTCGGATGTTTTCT
>CAYZJV010000124.1:0-2438 GCA_964478945.1 uncultured Spirochaetaceae bacterium
CAGAAGCGTGGCGTATGCACGAGAGTGATGACCGTCACACCGAAGAAGCCGAACTCGGCCTTGAGAAAGGTTGCCAGGGTTCGTCTTTCCAATGGAATCGAAGTCACCGCCTATATTCCCGGCGTCGGCCACAACCTGCAGGAACACTCTGTGGTGCTCATGCGTGGCGGAAGGGTCAAGGACCTTCCCGGTGTCCGCTACCACATCGTTAGAGGTGCCAAGGATACACTTGGTGTCAACGATCGGAAGAGAAGTCGTTCCAAGTATGGAACGAAGAAGCCCAAGGCTTGATGGAGGTGACCAATGGCTAGAAGAACAGTTGCTCCGGTGCGGGAAATCCTGCCCGATGCCGTTTACAACAGTGTTGTGGTCGAGAAGTTCATCCGCCGCATGATGGTCGATGGAAAGAAGTCGATCAGCACAAAGATCATTTATGATGCATTGTCGGTGGTTGGGGAAAAGAGTGGTGAAAATCCGCTCGAGATGTTCATCAAGGCACTTGAGAATGTAAAGCCTGTCGTCGAGGTCAAATCCAGACGTGTAGGTGGAGCCACTTATCAGGTTCCGGTGGAGATCAAGGACAACCGTAGGGAAGCGTTGGCGATGCGCTGGCTCATTTCCGCGGCTCGTGCACGCAATGGCAAGTCGATGAGCGAGAAGCTTTCCGCTGAATTGCTTGATGCGGTTGCGAATACCGGTGCTGCCTTCAAGAAGAAGGAAGATACCCACAGGATGGCGGAGGCCAACAAGGCGTTCTCCTCCCACAATCGTTGATTTGCTGGATTGGATGGTTTTGGGCGCCCGATTTTGAGGCGCCCTAACTATTTTTTACAGAATCATATGCATTTTGCCTCTAGGTGTTGACACAACTTGTCAAACCTTCTATATTGGCAAAGGCGTCCAAATTGGGCGTTGGCAGAGCCAAACCGATCGTCCGGATTACTTGTTGGATGATAAGGTGGTTCCAGGCTGCAGACTTTTTTTAAATCTGTACTATGTCGCCAAGCGATGATTTGACTTGTCGACCTCTGGATCCCCCTTCCTTCATCTACTGTATCCCCCAATCGATTTGTCTCATTGATGTGAAAGGTAAAGGCGTCTTGCCTTTATGGAGCATGATACAAATATTTTTGTGACAAGGAATGTCACAAGGAGGATCTGATGGCTAAAGAGAAATTCAACAGAACAAAGCCACACGTAAATGTAGGCACCATCGGTCACGTTGACCATGGCAAGACCACCCTCACCGCTGCGATCACCATGTATTGCGGACGCAAGAGCGGCGACAAGGTGATGAAGTACGATGAGATCGACAACGCACCCGAAGAGAAGGCAAGAGGAATCACGATCAACACTCGTCACGTCGAGTACCAGACCGATGCACGCCACTATGCACACGTCGACTGTCCGGGACACGCCGACTACATCAAGAACATGATCACCGGTGCCGCCCAGATGGATGGCGCGATCATCGTTGTTGCAGCTACCGACGGTGCAATGGCCCAGACCAAGGAACACATCCTTCTCGCACGTCAGGTTGGTGTACCTGCCATCATCGTGTTCATCAACAAGACCGACCAGGTTGACGATCCCGACTTGATCGAGTTGGTCGAGGAAGAGATGCGTGATCTTCTCAATTCCTATCAGTTCGATGGCGACAATGCTCCCATCATCAAGGGTTCTGCTTTTGATGCAATGGAGCACAACGATGATCCCGAGAAGACCAAGTGCATCCAGGAGTTGCTTGATGCGATGGATTCCTACATTCCGCTCCCGGAGCGTGCTGTGGACCTTCCCTTCCTTATGCCTATTGAAGACATCTTCTCGATCAGTGGTCGTGGTACTGTGGTTACCGGAAGAATCGAGCGTGGTATCCTCCATGTGAACGATCCTGTCTCCATCGTCGGTATCAAGGATACCAAGGATACCGTATGTACCGGTGTCGAGATGTTCAACAAGTTGCTTGATGAAGGTCAGGCTGGTGACAACGTGGGTGCATTGCTTCGCGGTGTCGATAAGAAGGAAGTTGTTCGCGGACAGGTTCTTGCGAAGCCCAAATCGATTACCCCCCATGCCAAGTTCACTGGTACCGTATATGTGCTCAGCAAGGAAGAGGGTGGTCGTCACTCCCCGTTCTTCGCTGGTTACCGCCCACAGTTCTACTTCAGAACCACCGATATCACCGGTACTGTGAACCTTCCTGAAGGCAAGCAGATGGTGCTTCCCGGCGACAATACCGAGATCAATGTTGAGTTGATCCACCCGGTCGCCATGGACAAGGGATTGAGATTCGCTATCCGTGAAGGCGGCAAGACCGTTGCTTCGGGACAGGTCATCGAGATCGTCGACTGAGATTGATTAACTGTCTTGCCCGCATAATGGTTGCGGGCAAGACCCGTTTTTTGGAGGAATGATGGCTAAGGATAGAATTCGGGTAC
>CAYZJV010000125.1:0-2395 GCA_964478945.1 uncultured Spirochaetaceae bacterium
TGAGTGCTCTAATTGATGGGCGGGGGGCAAGCCGAATCGCAACAGAATTGAAATCGATGCTGGCTGAGCAAAACTAGGGTATGGACGTTCTCTGGGCCAGTTATGAATGCATTGATGAGTAAAGTGTAAAAGGATGCTAGTTTCATGACTTCAATTGCAATTATTACAGCACGTGGGGGATCCAAGCGAATACCCCACAAGAATATTAAGGATTTCTGCGGTAAGCCAATCATAGCCTATAGCATTGAAGCAGCCTTGGAGAGCGGACTTTTTGATGAGGTGATGGTTTCGACTGACAGCATGGAGATTGCGGATATTGCAAAGCGGTACGGAGCAGATGTTCCCTTCCTGCGATCGGAATCGGCAAGCAACGATTATGCTACGACCAATGATGTACTGCATGAAGTGCTCTCCGAATATGAGGCCAGGGGAATCAAGTTTGATGTGATGTTTTGCATTTACCCTACCGCACCTTTCGTTACTCCCGGGAAGCTGAAAACGGCATTGGATAGTTTGGAGCGGACAACCGCCGACTCTCTATTGCCGGTGGTCTCTTTTAGTTTCCCTCCCCAAAGAGGAATGATTATAAGAGATGACCGAATAGTGTATCAATTTCCCGAATTTAAGTTGTCAAGAAGTCAGGATCTAGAGCCTGTGTATCACGATTGCGGGCAATTCTATGTATGCAAGGTTGAAGCTTTCAGGAAATTCAAATCCATCGTTACCGATAATACCATACCGCTTGTTCTGCCTGAGAGTGAGGTCCAGGATATCGATACCGAATCGGATTGGCAAATCGCAGAGATGAAATACCGCTTGATGAAACAGAGGGAAGGATAATAATGTTTACCTTGTTTGAGAAGATCGAGAAAGGTGAAGTTTATATTATTGCAGAGATGAGCGCCAATCATGGCGGTAATATCGAGAATGCGCTTGAAATTGTTCGTCAGGCTGCATTGGCCGGCGCGGATTGTGTGAAGATCCAGACCTATACTGCTGATACGATCACCATCGACTGTGGCAATGAACACTTCCAAGTTCACGGGGGCCTTTGGGACGGTTACAAGTTATATGACCTCTACCAAGATGCAGGGACTCCATGGGAGTGGCAGGAAACAATCAAGCGGGAATGCGAGAGGGTTGGAGTGGACTTCCTCTCCACTCCGTTCGACAATACAGCAGTTGATTTTCTTGAGCAAATCGGGGCTGAAGCATACAAGATAGCCAGTTTTGAGCTGGTTGACATTCCGTTGATCGAGTATGCAGCGTCAAAAGGGAAACCGATGATCATATCATGCGGAATGGGTAGCTTGGAAGAAATCCAGGATGCAATCGATGCCTGCCAACGGATGGGCAATACCCGGATTGTATTGCTGAAATGTTGCAGTGAGTATCCTGCCCCATGGGAGGACATGCACCTTGCCAATATTCCTGATATGCAACGAAGGTTCGGGACTCCCGTAGGGCTTTCTGATCACAGCATGGGAAGCCTGGGGGCAGTGGTAGGGGTGGCCTTGGGAGCTTGTGTAATCGAGAAGCATGTTTGTCTCCCTGGTGTAGAAAGTGCTGATAGTAAATTCAGCATGCCATTGAAAGAATTCGAACAGATGGTAAAAGATGTTCATAACGCAGGACGTATTGCAAAGGGACCGGATTATTCTCTGACCGAGGGCGAGAAAGCCTCGAAGATTTTCCGTAGAAGCCTGTTTGCGGTAAGGGATATCAAGAAGGGTGATACATTCACCAGCGACAACATCCGCAGCATCAGGCCATCCTATGGGATCAAGCCTAAACTGTACGAAAGTATTATCGGGAAGGTCGCGAAGCGAAATATTTCCTATGGAGAGCCACTGTTGGATGAAGATGCAAGAGATTAATACAGAGAGACTGGTTCTTAGGGAAATAAAGGAGTCGGATGCCCAACAGTTGGTGAAATGGCGTTCGGATCCCGAAGTATATAAATACTTCACTATACCAAGAAAGCTAACTGTTGAGGATCATTTGAATTGGTATCGTAATTCATATGTTTCAGATGCCAATCGCATTGATTTGATTGCTTTGGAACGCGTCGAGCAAAATGCAGTGGGGGTTTTTGGAATTAAGAAGAAGATAGAAGGATCCTGCGTTGAAATCAGTTATCTGGTGGACCCGCAATACCAATCCCGGGGATATGCACGGGAAGCCATGATTGCTCTCATGTGTTTTGCGAAAGAGAAGTGGGGTTGTGAGACAGTGATGGCAGAGATTCATAGAGACAACATATCATCAATACTCTTTGCTGAGAGATTGGGCTTTACAGATGAAAAGAAAGAATCAGAGTTTGTAGTCATGAAAAGGATGTTGTAGACAGCATCGCAATTTTCGGCATTTTGAGCATTCCAATTTTCCGGATTGG
>CAYZJV010000126.1:0-2138 GCA_964478945.1 uncultured Spirochaetaceae bacterium
CCGTTCACCTCACCTCTTTGTATGGTAAAGTCGAATGGTCTTACTCCTGCGACACTTGAAAGTCCACGACATGCGAAGACAGGTATGGTGTTGTTGGTTACAGGCGGCTCATATTTTTTTATGTGTGTGATATCCTCAAGTTCGTTACCCAACATTTTTGAGATGAGTTCGATCTGGGAAAGCGATGATGTGCGATATTCGCCGATTAATTTCCCATTGCGAAGTACGGTTACCCTGTCACTGATTTCATATACCTGTTCGAGAAAGTGGGTGATGAAGATGATTCCCACACCACGAGCTTTCAGTTCACGCATGAGTTCAAAGAGTGTATGTACTTCATCTTCATCAAGGGAGGATGTCGGCTCGTCCAGAATAAGAATCTTGCATTCCATATCGACCACACGGGCAATTGCAATCATCTGCTGCACCGCAAGCGAACAGCTGGCAAGTTCCTGGGTTGGACTTGCCGGAATACCAAGTGAGTCCAGCAACTGTGTTGCCTTTTCGTTCATTTGTTTCCAATTGACGATTGGACCGTGGCTACGTCCGATACACATATTCTCAGCCACAGTCAAATTGGGACACAGCATTATTTCCTGGTAGACCGTACCTATTCCCTTGTTTTGTGCTTCCTGAGGCGACTTGAAGTGGATTGGCTCCCCATGTAGTGTGATTGAGCCGGTGTCTTTTTCGTAGACTCCGGTTATGACTTTTATCAGTGTGGATTTGCCCGCCCCGTTTTCCCCCATGAGGGCATGGATCTCCCCTTTGCGGAGCTTGAAGTCCACGCCATCCAGAGCTTTGACTCCAGGAAATGATTTGCCGATATCCTTCATTTCGAGTATGGTTTCTGACAACAATCAAAGTTCTCCTTATTCCGAATCTGTGCGATCCGATTGCAGTGCGGTATGCAAGATCATATCCGCGTACCGCACTACACATATGGCATCGTCGTAACTGTGAATTTTTACATCCACCTATCTTGTAATCACACCTTTGCCAGGATCTGCATTGATTCCCCAATTCGTGATGTCTTCATCGGTTATAGTTGCAGTGGTAAAGAGCAGTTCTTCCTGATAGATAACTCCGCTGGGGATATTTCCACTTTTGATCCACCTGGAGATCTCAGCTGCTTGACGTGGATTGCATTGCATATCGGCATCCCAGTAGCCAGCCTGTACGTTCCTAAGTGCAAATCGGTTGAAGTCAAACCCAATTATTTTGACCTTGCCGTTTTTTCCATGACTGATTCCAGCTGCCTCGAGTGCCTGGACAGCACCTTGTGCCATACCGTCGTTTTGTGCGTAGATGACGTTAAAATCCTTGCCTGCGGCAATTGCCGCTTCAACCACTTTCCGAGCTTCTTCAAGACTCCAGCTATCTCCACCTGTTCCGTCGGCAACTATGTTCAGTTTCCCTGCTTTTGCGGCTTCGAGCACTGCAGCGCTCCGGCCTATCTCGGCTGCGCTGCCCATCTGCCCGCGAATAAGGATGAGATTGATCTTATCAAGGCCCAGGCTCAACACCCATTCCACGGCCTTCTCCCCTTCATAAGCCATATCCGAGAGGAGTGCTGCTTGGAAATTGGATTCGTCGGTATCAATTGCACGGTCAAAGAGAATAACCTGTATGCCTGCATCTTTGGCGGACTTCAAGGTATCATCCCATCCAGAAGCATTTGCCGCTGAGATCAAAAGATAGTCCACTCCATCCCGGATGTACCCTTTCGCCGCAGCGATCTGCTCGCTGTTGTCGCCTGTGTTGGTCTGTTTGGCATCATAGCCGTTGGCTTTTGAGAACACAGTGTTCATTGCTTCAACATTAGCCTGCCGATAACCGGATTCTTCCGGTGGCAGGTTCACAATACCCACCTTGATTAGACCAGACTCCTGCTGTCCGGCGGCGAATAGCACGCCCGTACCCAGCATAACCAGAACCATCAAAACACATAGAGTCTTTTTCATGTTCTCCTCCTTTTAAGGAACCATAAAAAATATGGATAATTGTTCAGCGGCAACGCCGCATCGATACATGAAATCTTAGGGTCCGCTATTTCAGAAGTACATGAGGTATTCTATTGAGTTTGGTAGGATATTTTACGCTCTCAAGACAAATCCTCCGAAAGGAGAAAAAAAGTT
>CAYZJV010000127.1:0-1989 GCA_964478945.1 uncultured Spirochaetaceae bacterium
TTTCTGCACCAACCTTATCATGACCATAGAAGTGACCATCTTTTGTATCTGTATGAACTTTACCCAAGTCATGAAGAAGCGCTACTAATTTTACACTATCCTCAGCTATATCACATGTTCTCAAAGAGTGTTCATAAACATCGTATTTATGAAAAAGTTTCTGTTCTACACCCACTGCATCAAGCAACTCTGGTAAAAAAACACCCAACAAACCAGTATCCTTTAACAAATTAATTCCCTTGGATGGTTTAGGAGAATATATGAGGATTTTCATAAACTCATCCCTTACTCTCTCCATTGAAATCATTTCTACAACAGGAAGAGATTTGCTAATTGCTACGAATGTTTCTTCCTCAATATCAAACTCTAATTGACTTGCCAATCTACACGCCCTGATTGCTCTAAGACCATCTTCTTTAAATCTTTCTATTGGTGTTCCAACAGCTCGAACAAGTTTTCTATTTAAGTCAGTAATTCCATTAAAAGGATCATATATTTGCACTATCTGTTCTTCTACATCAGAATTTAAATTAGCTGTTGTCAAATCTATAGCCATGGCATTAAAAGTAAAATCTCTTCTACCCAAATCTTTATCTATTTCTACAACGAACTCTACTTCACTTGGCCATCTACCATCAACATAGCCTGACTCGCTTCGAAATGTTGTTACCTCAACTTCATGAATCTCTCCCTTTGCATCTGGAGTCAGTGCGAGTATAGTCCCAAATTTCGCACCAGTAGCAACAGATTTGGGAAATATATTTATCATTTCATCTGGAAGAGCATCAGTAGCAAGATCGTAATCATGAGGAGTATTACCAAGCACAATATCCTTAACTGCACCACCTACTAAGTAGCATTCGAACCCCTCATTGACTAATGATTTCGCCGTTTTTTTAACAAAATCAGGTATGTTACACTTTATTTTCATAATATCTTAAGATTATCAACTCTTACTGGTTTTAGCAATGTTAAATACTTCTCAAAGCCAAGAGAAGTATGGTTTGTAATTGGTAATATATCAATATTTAAAAGATTCCTCCAATGTTTAGTGTCAGGATCTTCTAGATCTTCCAAATCAATATATGCAGTCATCTCGTCTGTTGTATATATGTAAGGTATTCTTTGTATACAGAATGAATCCACAGTCGGTTTGACTATTGCTCCTGGTATCCAATCCCCTTCTATTTTATTAAAAATAGTAACAGAAGCAGGATCTATATATCCCTCCCAAGGAGAACCGTAATTCATACATTGTGTCTTTGTGTTGTTATTGATAATTCTCACAGTTCCACAATTAACCTCATTACCTTCTAGTGTACACTCTTTATACACCTCTATTTTAACCTCTTGATACTCCTCTAAATCAAACTGTTTGCTTACACTACCACTTCTGTAGTGAATTAAAACATCTTTCAGATATTCATTTGTATTATTTCTTACATATAGCAGGATTCTAGAACTAAACTTCTTCATATACTGTATCTCGTATCCTGTTATTTCTACAGGTGGCATAATGGTTAATGTTTCTAAAACAATACCATTTCTTGGAGATTTTCCCATATCAGAAGATATCAATCCCACACCATCAACCTCTAAATATGTTCCACCTCTTCTAATTGTTCCCGCATCCGTTATCCCTTCTTGGAAACCTATATCATATGTCAAAAAATTCACACCCCTATTATTTCCTGCACGCTGACTCAGAGGTATTCTTATAGCTTCAATGTCTATAGTCTCAGGTGTATTATTAAACCAATAATAACCTATGTCTATCTGAGAATATGGAGGTAAAGCTAAAGAACTAAAGATATTATGAATTCTCCTTGTATATCCATCTTCAGTAAAAAATCCAATATTTTTACTTAATACTGTTTGATAAGTAGTATCACCCACTAAATAATTAGGGTTATATTCTATATCTTCTGCACCTACCGACCTAATGGCAAGAGATATAGTACTGTAAAAACCCTCTTCTAACGCAACAAC
>CAYZJV010000128.1:0-1960 GCA_964478945.1 uncultured Spirochaetaceae bacterium
TTCAGGAGAAGAATTCACAAGTCCAAGCGTCGCAATACTCACCCTTGGATTCGAGATCTCCATGGATATATGCATCCACGACTTCCCTCGTCTCACCTTCGGCTCCGATTATCACCTTGACTCCCATGTGTTCGAAGATTTCGGCGGCTGCTTTTCCCAGCTTTCCACTGATGATGATGTCGGCACCTTGTGCAACCACCTTCTCGGGAAGTTCACAGGGACGGTGTCCCGGGTTGGGAAATCTCTCGATCTTGGTGATGTGTCCTCCATCGGTAGTGTAGTACATGAAGTCCTCGCAAAGTCCGAAATGTCCGCTCACGACATCCTTTTCGGTAGCGACCGCTATGCGTTTCATACGAAACCTCCTACTGGTAATACGTTCTATGCACAGCATCGGTCCGAACTATGGGAATGTCAAGAGATAGAAAAGATAATTGCTATTATATATTAAAATTTATTATTATATATAACAAAAATAAACTTATATATGTATGATCAACATGCGAACGGAACACCATTCATCCCATAGTTCCCATGATGAATGTACCGAGATCAACCAAATCCTCCACCGAAACATGCAATGTCCGGGAAAGTGTTTCCAGTTGAGCCTTGGTGGCACCATTGAGTACCGATTGGAGGGATTCGACCATTCTGGTCACACTGGGTGAGGCCTTCATCGCTCCTTGCAGTCCGATCGGTCCGAATCCCATGATCGCATCGATGATCCGTTTCCATCCCTTGATCTCTTCGCCTGACAGCGTCTCTCCCGAAAGCACCGAGTAGAGGCTCATTGCATCACCCACCATCGGGATCTCAGAAAGTATGTCCTCGATGAGTTTCTGGTTCGCTTGGATTTCGGTCACCACGGCATCGGCGGACACTGCGAGCGCCTCATCAAAAGCTTGTATCGCATTTGCTTGTCTACGTAGTCCCTCGGCAACTTCCCCGGCGTCGCATGTTCGCACCATCTTCAACAAGTGGGCATAGCTCGCTTGCAACAGGCGGGCTCTCCAGGACGTGATATCGGCAACTTCATCCGCATCCCGTTCTCCTTCGAATCCAATGCTTTCAAGAAAACCCACACCCGTCTCGGCAGGTTCGAGATGACGTATCCTTTCGGATAGACTGTTGTGGAAGTCCAGGATCCTGTCGATATCCACGCCCTTTGATTGCAGACAATACAGGGAATCCTCTAGTACTTCCCAATATTCGGCGGTACCCGGAGCAGGCAACTCAACACGATCGTAGATCTTGACCAAAGGATACAGTTGGTAGGCAAATACGCCATGCGACGAAAGCCCATCACCTTCACTATTGTGGTTGTAGGGGCTGATTCCGGCTGTGGGACGGGACAGCAATTTCCATTCCCTCTTGTAATTCTCGTATTCCCCATCACTCATCCCATACTCTCTTTTGCTTTTCAAAAGATCCATCAGCATGTTGTTGTTCGCGATATGATTTCGAATGTAGTAGATGCCCGCGAGGACAGAAAGTTGATCAAGTCCTCCCTTGTTCCAACCCAAATCACCCGATTTCCCCAACTGTTCCAGCCAGCCGGGCAATTCTTCGGTGATGATGAGATCGGGATATTTTGTTCTGCTCAAACCTATATCACGAAAATTCACCAACAGGTCGAGAAACAGCTCGTCTACCGCCATGTCGAGCCTCATTTCGGTTTTCCTTTCTCCCTGGTCGTCTCCCAGTTGGGCAAATTCCTGCTGCTTCCCTTCAAGCCTCTGCCGATGATACTCGATGAGTTCGTCTGCCTGTTCCCCCACCGAGACCAGTTTTGCCGAAAGTTCCTCGTTCGATTGTTCGAGATAGGCAATGTTCTCATCGACGTCATCCCGGTAGTCGGAAATATCCTTTGCTCCAATGATCAGTAATGACGATGTGGCCATCATCAGTATGATGAGCAAAAACGAGCGTCTTAAATTGTACATGGCATCCCCCTTGTACT
>CAYZJV010000129.1:0-1890 GCA_964478945.1 uncultured Spirochaetaceae bacterium
ACGAAAAGGTGGGGAAATAAATGGGCCAGAAAGTTAATCCTATCGGACTTCGTTTGGGAGTCAACAAAACTTGGAAATCCAAATGGTATGTCGATCCACGTGAATATGCCGCGACTTTGCATGAGGATCTCAAGCTGAGGAAAGTGCTCCTCTCTTGTCCCGAAGTGCAGGGAGCTGAGATTGCAGATGTGGAGATTGTCCGCAAACCCCAAAGGGTATCGCTGACGATTTCAACCAGCCGTCCTGGAATCATCATTGGTTCAAAGGGTTCCAATGTTGAGAAACTTGGTGCCCGCCTCCAGGCTTTGACCGACAAGAAGGTCCAGATCAAGATCAAGGAAATCAAGAAGCCCGAGGCCGATGCCCAGTTGATTGCATTGAATGTCGCCAGACAGCTTACCAATCGTGGTTCCCATCGCAGAGCTCTCAAGATGGCTATTTCCAAGGCGATGCAGGCTGGTGCACAGGGAGTGAAGATCAAGGTTTCCGGTCGTCTCGGTGGTAAGGAAATCGCAGGTTCCGAATGGCTGAAGGATGGAAGGATTCCATTGCACACGCTTCGAAGCGATATCGACTATGGGTTCGCCCAAGCCAATACCTCCTTCGGTGCGATTGGTGTCAAGGTGTGGGTCTACAACGGCGAGATTCTTGACAAATCGAAGAAAGACGACGCAGGTCTCCTGGTGCGCAAATCGGCGCGCGAAAGAGCCGAGGCTGTCGAAGCGAGGAGTTAGTACATCATGCTGAGTCCAAAGAGAATCAAATATAGAAAGAAGCAGAGGGGTACGAGAGATGGAGTCGCCCATCGTGGCAACTACCTTGCTTTCGGAGAATTCGGTCTTATCGCGATGGAGCCCAAGTGGATCACCAACCGTCAGATCGAAGCAGCCCGTATTGCGATGACTCGTCACATCAAACGTGGTGGTAAGGTTTGGATCAGGATTTTCCCCGATATGCCTTTCACCAAGAAGCCTGCGGAAACCCGCCAAGGAAATGGTAAGGGGAGTCCCGAAGGTTGGGTGGCGGTTGTCAAGACCGGTGCCGTCATGTTCGAGATGGGAGGAGTCCAGGAGGACCTCGCCCGGGAGGCTTTGCAGCTTGCTGCCTCCAAGCTCCCGATCAAGACGAAGTTCATTATGAGAAGGGAAGTGGAGTAGGTTATGAAGAATTCATATGCTGATTTGACTTATGCGGAGTTGGTCGCCAAAAGGGATGAGCTTCGCAAGGAGGCCTTGAACCTGAGAATGGCGAAAGTGCTTGGACATGTGGAGAATCCGTTGGCGGTGCGAACGACCCGAAGGAAGATCGCTCGGCTCAATACCCTCATCCACGAGTATGCGCTCGGCATACGTACGAAATCCAACTAAGTGAGGTTCGCGTCTAATGGAAGCTAATAAGAAACGGTTCACCGGAATGGTGACAAGCGACAAGATGGACAAGACCATCGTTGTGGCGATCTCGACTAGAAGACTGCATCCTCTCTACAAGAAGTATGTGACCAGAACCAAAAAGGTGAAGGCGCATGATGAGAGAAATGACGCCCACACCGGTGACACCGTACGTGTGGTGGAGTGTCGCCATATCAGTAAAGACAAGTGCTGGCGCCTAGAGCAGATCGTTGAACGGGCGAAATAGCAAGGAGCAACGTCATGGTACAGATGCAGACATATTTGAACGTAGCGGACAACAGTGGTGCCAAACGGGTCCAGTGTATCAAGGTCCTTGGTGGAAGCCATAGGATGATCGCTGGAGTCGGTGACATCATCGTTGTTGCTGTGAAGGACGCACTCCCCAACGGCGCCATCAAGAAAGGTGACGTGTTGAAGGCTGTGATCGTCCGTACGAAGAAAGAATACCGAAGACCTGACGGTACCTATATCAGGTTCGATG
>CAYZJV010000130.1:0-1546 GCA_964478945.1 uncultured Spirochaetaceae bacterium
AAGTCAATGCAACGAATTCTTGTGATCGTTATTATTCCTTCCCATATGGGAGTTGTTCCCATCAAGAAGGAGTTTTTATGAAACATTCATCATATGGTTCGGTGCGGAAATGGAGCATCATTTCCGGAATTTCCCTGCTTGTCATGGCCATCGCCGCGGGAATCGCTTACGGTGGGATTCTTCAATTGGTTCATGTGGAGGGAGATGCCATTGCGACAGCGGCAAATATTGAAGCGTATGCCTCAGAATATTTCATGGGCATACTGCTTTGGATACTGATACTTGTCACCGATCTTCTCGTTTCCTTTGGGTTTTATAGGTTCCTCAGCACAATCGGGACAACCGCGGCGTTGGTTTCGGGTCTGTTGAGGTTGATCTATTCGATTATCCTGGGGATAGGCATCGTATTCATGGCCTTTCAAAACATCGCAGCTTTCTTGCGGATTTGGTCTTTTGGGTTGATGATCTTTGGACTCCATCTGATCGTCACGGGAGCGCTATTGTGGCATGGGCCCAAAGTGTTGAAAGTGCTCGGAGTCCTGCTTCTCATTTCCGGCATCGGATATTGTCTGGTGCATGGTATCGAGAATTTCTTTCCTTGGAATTCAGAATTGGCTACGACATTGGAATCTTGGCTCGGAATTCCGATGGCTGCAGGGGAGTTCTTGTTTGGATTGTGGTTGTTGATTTTCGGAGGACGTGGTATCAAGACTCCTGTACCAGACGGCGTTTGATCCTGCTGAGTGACTCGGGAGTCATTCCGAGATAGCTTGCCAGTTGATGTTGTGGAACTCGTGTGAAAAGTTCCGGTCTTCTCTTCATCATCCGTCTTACCCGCTCTTCGGCGGGCAAGCGGATGAATATAGCGTTTTCATCCTGGAGTTCTCCTAGATTCCCTTCGATCATGCTCCTCGTTATCAGGGAGAACTCAGGATACTGTTCGTAGCTCTCCTGTTCTGTGCTCAGATCACCAACCACCATCACCGAGTCTTCGATGCATACGATCGAACAGGGGGATTCCTGCAATTCTTCAGGTCTGAAAAGTGCGATGCTCTGGTTTTCCATAAAGAAATCGTAGGTTATCTCGTTGCCTTCCTCATCGATGACATATTTTCTTGCGCAGCCTTCGATGATGTGGTAACAGGTTTCCACCGCTTCACCCTGTCTCATGAGTAGGGTGCCCTTTGGGAAAAACCGGATGGGAATATGTTCGAGCATTTCCTCCAGTTTCGCCATATCCATCCCGGTATGTTCGATGATGCCTTCAGCGAATTTCTTACGAGCCAATTCTTTCCAATCAGATGTGGATATGGACAATCTATATTCTCCCTATGCAAAGAACATATCCCGATATTCCACACTCCGTCAAACCTCTTGAAGGCGGATGTGGATCCTTAAAAGGAAATAAGTTCGATTCGGATGGATGAGGAGTAACTTCCCGCGGGGCCATTGGAGTTGTTGTAGTTCACATCCCGTACGCCCACCTCAAGAAAATCGTACCAGTTGCCGATGCTCCCTTTGTAGTCGAGATTGAACGTGAACGATT
>CAYZJV010000131.1:0-1533 GCA_964478945.1 uncultured Spirochaetaceae bacterium
AGAAGGCGATCTACGACAAGCTCTACGAACGGTATCTCGCACTCGGTGCGTTTGAAGAGAAGCAAAGGAGAGGAAGATGAATGAATTGAAGAAGTTGGATTTTTGGTTCCTGACCGGTAGCCAGGATCTGTATGGTGAAGGCCCCTTGAGGCAAGTGGCTTCCGATGCGCAGAAGATTGTCGATGCACTAAACAAGAGTGGAAGGCTCCCGTTTACATTGGTGAGCAAACCAACCTTGAAATCTCCTGGACAAATCAGAACAACCATGGAACAAGCTGGTGCCGATGAAACGTGTGGGGGAGTGGTATGTTGGATGCACACCTTCAGTCCCGCCAAGATGTGGATAGGGGGATTGTCGGTTCTCTCGAAACCACTTCTGCAGTTGCATACCCAGTTCAATGAACGCATTCCGTTCGATACCATCGACATGGATTTCATGAACTTGAACCAGAGTGCCCATGGAGACAGGGAATTCGGTCACATCACCGCAAGGATGGATCTTCCGAGAACTGTGATCACAGGTCATTGGTCCCACGGTGAGACCCAGGATAGGATCGCTTCCTGGATGCGTTCCGCTGCTGCTGTCGCAGAGGGGAAGGATCTTGTGATTGCCCGTTTCGGAGACAATATGCGTGATGTGGCGGTAACCGATGGAGATAAGGTCGAGGCGATGATAAAGCTCGGTTGGTCGGTTCCCTATTATGGTATCGGGGATCTGGTCGAGTACCGAAACAAAGTCACTGATGCTGAAGTTGATTCATTGATCGAGGAATACAGGAAGCTCTACCAGTTCAAGTATTCGGTCGATGAACACACCTTCATCAAGCAGACAAGGGAACAGGCACGGATAGAGTTGGCCTTGGAATCCTTCTTGAAGGATGTCGGAGCAAGGGCATTCTGTACGAACTTCCAGGACCTGCATGGGATGAGTCAGCTTCCTGGTCTGGCGGCCCAACGTTTGATGTCAAAGGGCTACGGCTTCGCCGGTGAGGGTGATTGGAAGACCGCTGCCATGGTACGTCTCTTCAAAGTGATGGGTGCGGGATTGAGCGGTGGAGCTTCCTTCATGGAGGACTATACCTATCATCTGGAGAAGGGTGCGATGCTTGACCTGGGTGCGCATATGCTTGAGATCTGTCCGTCGATCGCAATTGACAAGCCCACTTTGGAGGTGCATCCCCTCGGTATCGGGGATAGGGAAGATCCGGCCCGACTGGTATTCAATGGAAGACCTGGGCCAGCTCTCTGTGCTGCGATAGTGGATATGGGCAACCGTTTCAGGATCGTAATTTCAGAGATCGAATCGGTTGAGACTCCTGAGGCGTTCAAGAGATTGCCGGTGGCAAGAGTACTTTGGAAACCTTTGCCCGATCTGGTGACCGCAAGCGAGGCCTGGATTCTTGCCGGAGGTGGGCACCACACCGCCTACTCCGATGCGATCGATGTGGAGTTGATCCGTACATTCGGTGAAATGACAGGAATCGAATGTCTTGAGATCAACAACGACACCACAATTCCTCAATTCCGCAAGGA